>DATAGL010000748.1:0-2227 GCA_036263755.1 Chitinophagaceae bacterium
CTTACTGCCCTGGGAACCGAGGAGCCGGGCGCTGCTGGGCCTGGACGTGCCCTCCCCTGGAAGATCGACTCCTTTGAGCCTGATCATCCAAGATGAGCTGCATCTGATCTCTGGGCCCCTTGGCTCCCTGGTCGGTCTCTATGAGACCCTGATCGAATACCTGCTCACCGAACAGGCAGGGACGGGCAGCGTGCGACCGAAGATCATCGCCTCTACGGCAACGATCGCCTTGGCCCGACAACAGATCAAGGCCTTGTATGACCGGTCCGAAAAGGATATCTGTGTGTTCCCCTCCCCTTGCTTGGACCACGACGATAATTTCTTTGCTTTCCAGGACCGCAGGGAAAAAGGAAGGAAATACGTGGGGGTCTTTGCCAACAGCTCCCCCTCATTCAAGACCACCCAAGTGCGGCTGATGGCGATCCTATTGCAGGCCCCTTATCTTTTCAAGGACGCGCACCCTGCGGAGATCGACCCCTATTATACCCTGGTCGGCTATTTCAATACGATCAAGGACCTGGGATACGCAGTCACCTTCTGTGACGATGACATCCCTAAGCGTCTCCAAGAATTGCACTTCCGATTCGGACTGGATAAAGCATCTGGCAAGAGAAGGTACCTGAATGAATATGAGGAACTGACCAGCCGTAAGGACAATGAACAGATACCAGAGATACGTCAGCGGTTGGCCCAGCAGTATCCGGACCGAAAGGCCTTGGATGCCTGTTTGGCCACCAACATGATCTCGGTCGGTATCGACATCCCGCGTCTGGCGCTCATGTGCATGGTGGCCCAACCCAAATCCACGGCAGAATACATCCAGGCATCCAGCCGTGTGGGACGGGACAAACGAAAGCCCGGACTGGTCTTCGTGGCCTACAATGCCCGCCGCTCTCGCGACCGCTCCTATTTCGAACGGTTCCTTTCCTATCATGAGCGCATCTATTCCTATGTGGAACCTTCCGGAGTGACCCCTTTTTCCCTCCCGACCGTTGAACGGGGCCTTCCAGGTCTGATCGTTGGCATGCTCCGGCTCAAAGAGAAGATCGGAGGGGACGTCAACAACCTGGTCTTTCCCAAAAACGAAACTATTGATAAGATCAAGTCCTTCATCTTGGATCGCTGCCACCGCATCGACCCCCTGGAGGTCGGGCGCACGGAGCAGTATTTCGATCGTTTGATGGAGCGCTGGAGAAGGTTGAACCCGGCTTTTTATGGTGACTATAAGGTGGAGGTCAATGGTCGCCCGCCACTCATGATCCCTTATACCTATGATGGGAAGACCCAATGGACGGCCAGTCCCTGGCGCGTCCTGAGCTCCCTTCGCAGTGTTGATAAAGAGACCGCACTCATCCAAATAAAGACCTTGGCACATGACCAGCATTCGTAGAGGACAACTGATCACGACCTATGGGATCGGTTCCATGATCACCAATAAGGACAATGAGACCTTCATGGTCCTGGCCCCTGACACCTGGGTGTACAAGAACAGGCCCAAGTACTTGGTCCATGAACCCAATTTGTTACGGTATCTAGGAGTAAGCGAACTGATCCGGCCTCCAGAACCAACGGAGAATGGTAAGACCAAACAGGTCGAAGAGTTCACGACCACCATCCGCTTCCCTTCTTGGCATTTTTGCCGCAGGTGCAAGACCCTGCAACGCACCCGATTCGAGGAGCGCTTGGGCCGATGCCAGAAAGCGGATTGCAAAGGCTGGTGGACGGACCTGATCCCTACCCGTTTTTTGAGCGTTTGTGAGGAGGGGCACATCGAGGACTTTCCCTTCATGGAATGGGTGCACAATGGCCAGTGCCCCCATGACCATGAACTCGAGTACCAGGAACGCGCCAGTTTGACCGGCCTGGGCGGCATCGTCATCCATTGCAGGACCTGCGGGAACAAAAGATCGCTTCAAGGCGCCCTTTCCCCGGACAGCCTCCGCAACATCAAAGGCTGCTCAGGCCACCAACCTTGGCTTTACAACGGGGGCAGCCGCTCCACCCTTCAACCATGTGACCGCTCCTTGCTGGGCGTGCAAAAAGCAGCCAGCAATGTGTACTTTCCCGTGTTGCGCAATTCGATCTTCATTCCTGAGAGAAGTGACCTGCCAGCGAACATCAAAGCATTCCTGAACAATACGCACTATGTCTCGACCATCAAGCAAGTGCTGCATAAGGAGGACACCTGCTTGATGGTCCTGAAAAGCCTAGGGTCCTTCAACGAGGA
>DATAGL010000749.1:0-6100 GCA_036263755.1 Chitinophagaceae bacterium
TATAACCCCACCAACCCCCGCTTATGAAAACGTTCCTTCCCCTGGCGATCGGCCTGCTCAGCCTCTGCGGCTGTACCAAAGAACCGGCCGGCCGGCCCGGACCAGCCCCCCGAATCATTTTTACCTTTCAGTTTGATTCCAGCCAGGAGCGGCTGAACAACATCGGCCAGCCTTCCGCTATGCCGCCCGGACATGCGGGCCAGCACCCGAAGTTCAATACGATGAGCGTCCATTACGTGGAGCTGGCACCCACGGCCTTTACCCCGCTGGGCGGGGGCACGGTGCTGTACAAGGCGCCGGAAACGACGGCCGGCGGCGCCCGGGCCATCCATTTCGACAGCGCTTCGTTCGCCGGCGACGGGGAAACTTTTTTTTCGATCCCGGTCCAGGACCTGGCGCCCGGTACCTACGAGTGGCTGCGGGTTTCGCTGGCCTACCAGAACTTCGACGTGCGCTTCCTCTTGGACACCACCGTGCAGGGCATTCCCTACCGGCAGGAACTTACCGGCACCCTGGCCGGCTTTATCGGCTTCAACACGTATATAAAGAATTTCACCATAAAGCAGCAGACGATACCGGTCAACGCCAATAAGAAGCAGGGCTTCTGGGGTTTTGAAACGAGCGTGCCGTTTGGCGGTGCCTCCTATCCGCTGCAAACTACCGGTCAGGCCCCGGAAGGCGCCACCACGGTGGTCAACCCGCTGTTTGCCACTTCCCCGGTGCCGCCCGGCTCCTGCGTGGTGACCACCGCCTTCAACAGAAAGCTTACAATCACCGGCCGGGAAACGGCCGACATCCACATTACCGTATCGCTCTCCACCAACAACAGCTTTGAATGGAAGGAAGTGCGCACCGACGGCAAATGGGAACCGGGCAAGGGAGAAGAGGTGGTGGATATGGGTATCCGCGGGATGAAGGCGCGGGTAGAATAGAGAATATCGAACAGAAGAATAACGAGTGAAGAAATTTAAAGGATGGGTTAAATATTCAATATTCAATGGGCAATATTCAATGCTCAATACCAGGGTGCAGCATTATTTTAAACGGACGAATGCCTGTTTGATGAAACAGGGTAAAAGTCAGCCGGAACTGCAAACAGGCAAACAGCAAACCAACCCGTGAACAAGTGAACAGGTGAACTCCTGAACAGGCAAACCGGTAATCCGCAGCAACGCACTCCTCACTCCTTCCGCCGCAGTACCGCCCGCTGAAATGAGCGCAGTCCAAAGCTCTCCACGGTTGGAGAGGCTTCGGTGCCCAGGCCCGAAGTGCGCACGGGCGTTTTCCCTGTGGCATAAAACTCCACGATCAGCGAATCCCCCTGGAGGTAATAGGTATCGGTAATCACGGAAGGTCCTACAGAAAAGGCGCCCGAAAACCGGCCGCCCAGCCAGTAGCCGTCGAGCAGGATGCCGTTGCGCTCGTCGATCATCCAATGGCCTTTGGCGGGGTCCACGGGCTGCAGTACGTAAGGCCGGTTGTCCTTGCCCTCTTTCCCGTAGATGATCTGCCAGGAGTACCGGCCCGGCGAATCCGCCACCGGGTGCACCCGCAATTGCATGTCCACCACTTTCGGCTCCGGGGCCCCGGCCGGGTACCAGTGCAGTTGCCCGGACCAGTTGCCCGTAAAGGATTGCGGAAAGGATTGGGCCCGGAGGGCGCCGGAAGCGCCCAGCAGCAGGAGGAAGAAAAGCCGTTTCATATACCGAAAATAAAAAAGCCCGGCGGCATAGCAGGGCTTTGATGGATAAGAGGCTTTCAGGATTTACAGGTAAACACCGTTTTTCAGCCGGACATGCTTGTTGCCCTGGCAATCGCGCTTCATGGTGGCGCAGGAGGAAACGGAGACCATCAAAACAGTGCCGGCAAGGAGGCAGAGGAAAATGCGTTTCATACGTACGTTTCTGAGTTTTCGGGTTGAACAACAGGCTGTTCAGAGGAGGATCGGGGTACAGGGGTTTATCAGAAGGTAAACGGACCGGAGGATAGATTATTGCGTGAAAGGGGGAAGAGTTTACAAGTTTACAAGTTTACAAGTTCTCGAGTTCACAAGTCTGCTGAACCGATTGGAAAATGCTGATTCTATAAACCCGTGAACTCGTGAACTTGTAAACTTGTAAACTCGTAAACTATTTCAACACCCCCAGCTCGCGGCCGATCTTCGTAAAGGCTTCAATGGCACGGTCGAGGTGGTGTGGTTCGTGGGCGGCAGACAGCTGCACGCGGATGCGCGCCTGTCCCTTCGGTACCACGGGGAAGAAAAAGCCGATGACGTAAATGCCTTCTTCCAGCAGCCGGGTGGCAAACGTGGAGGCCAGCACGGCGTCGTACAGCATAATGGGTACGATGGGGTGCTCGCCGGGCTTGATGTCGAAGCCCGCTTCGGTCATTTTCGTGCGGAAGTATTTCGTGTTGCCCTCGAGCTTGTCGCGCAGCTCTGTGGTTTCGCTGAGCAGGTCCAGCACCGCGATGGAGGCCCCGGCAATGGAAGGCGCCAGCGTGTTGGAGAACAGGTAGGGACGGCTCTTCTGGCGCAGCATGTCGATGATCTCTTTCCTGCCTGAAGTAAAGCCGCCGGAGGCGCCGCCCAGGGCCTTGCCGAGCGTGCCGGTAATGATGTCCACCCGGCCCATCACGCCCCGGTATTCATGCGTGCCGCGGCCGTTCTTGCCGAGAAAACCGGAGGCGTGGCTTTCGTCGACCAGTACGATCGCGTCGTATTTGTCGGCCAGGTCGCAAATGACGTCGAGCTGCGCGATGGTGCCGTCCATGGAGAAGGCGCCGTCGGTAACGATAACCCGGCTGCGGGCGCCCGCGGCTTCCTGCAGTTTGGCTTCGAGGTCCTGCATGTTGTTGTGCTCGTAGCGGTAGCGCTGGGCCTTGCAGAGGCGTACCCCGTCGATGATGGAAGCATGGTTGAGCGCGTCGGAGATGATGGCATCCTGCTCGTTGAACAGAGGCTCGAAAACGCCTCCGTTGGCGTCGAAGGCCGCCACGTACAGGATGGTGTCTTCGGTGCCGAGGAACCGGGCCAGCTTTTCTTCCAGCTCTTTATGAATGTCCTGCGTACCGCAGATAAAGCGCACGGAGCTCATGCCGTAGCCGTGGCTGTCGATATAGCGGTGCGCCGCTTCGATCGTTTTCGGGTGGGAGGAAAGGCCGAGGTAATTATTGGCGCAGAAGTTCAGCACTGTATTCCCGTTCACGGTGATCTCGGCGCCCTGCGCGCTGTTGATCACCCGTTCGCGCTTGTAAAGTCCGGCTTCCTGGATCTCGGCAATTTCCTGCCGGATGCGTGCTGCAAATTTTTCGTTCATATGGTCGTAAGCATTGTGAGGCTGCAAAGATGGACGATTTCGGGGAAATGAGCAGGAGGGAGCAGTGGATCCGTTAATAAGTTTATAAGTTCACAGGTTCACAAGTTTACAAGTTCACGGGTTCACGGGTTATGCGGACCGGTTGTTTTTACAGGGCATTTCCTGCACTAAGCAAAGGGGTGTTACCAGGAAGGAGAAGGGCACCGGCCTGCAGTATTGTTTTGTCTGCACCGGCAACTAAAACTTCACAGCACAGCGGCAGAGCCTGGCAGGCCAAAAACCGGTGAACGCGTGAACTTGTAAACTTGTGAACCTGTGAACTGATCAACCGGCCCTCCGCCTCAAAAAATCTTTAAGTTTCCTGTAACATTACCCTTTTTACTTTCGTCTCACCCTTCAAATCACTGCCATGAGACGGATTTCTTTATCGAAATACCTGCTGACCCTGAGCCTGATCGCCCTGACGCTGGCCGGGGTGATGGCTTACCACGGCGCCCGGGCAGCCACCTATTCCACTGAAGGTCAATGCATTGATAAAAAGGCGCGCACGGGCGGCCAGCCTGAATTCATCTGGGAATCCCTGTCCCGCCAGTTCCTCTCCTCCGTTTTCTATAAATAATTTCCCCGCCGGTGTAACTTTACGCGGGCCTGCCCGTATTATATAGTACCGACCAGGAGTTGACGCCTGATCTTACCGACTGTTTTATGACTGAGAAAGAGTATAACGAATGTGTCCACCAGCATGCCGATGGCGTGTTCCGGTTCATTCTGAAAAACCTGCGCCACGAGGAAGACGCCCGTGACGTGGTGCAGACCGCCTTTGAAAAGCTGTGGCGGGCCCGCGATGAAGTAGACAGCGCCAAAAGCAAGTCTTACCTCTTCACGGTGGCCTACAACGCGATGATCGATCACCTGCGGAAAGTAAAGCGGGTGTACCTGCGCGAGGAATTCGGAGAAGAGACCAAAGTGCAGCACCGCCACATCCACAACGCCAAGGCCGTGCTTGAAGAAGCCCTCGCCCGCCTCAGCGAAACCCAGCGTTCGCTGGTGCTGCTGAAGGATTACGAAGGCTACAACTACGAGGAAATCGGCCAGATCACGGGCCTGAACGCCAGCCAGGTGAAGGTGTACCTGCACCGCGCCCGGCTTCAATTAAAGGAATACATCGTAAAAGTTGAAAATGTCATCTAACTACTCCAACATACCGGCCCTGTCCCGCGAGAACTACGAGGAATACTTCCTCCTGTATATCGACAACGAACTGTCGCCGGAAGCCCGCGAAGCGGTGGAAGCTTTTGCCCTCCTGCACCCCGACCTGCAGGCCGAGCTGGAGCTCCTTTCCGATACCCGCCTCGAGCCCCTGCCCTTTACCTTCGACAAATCGGCCCTGCTGGCCGAGGCCATGCAGGAGCAAAACCCCGACGAGCAACTGTTCCTTTATATAGATAACGAGCTGACGGAGGCCCAGAAAGCCGCCGTGGAAGAAAAGGCCGCCGCCCAGCCCCGCTTTGCCGCGCAGCTGGAAAGCCTGCGCCGCACAAAGCTGGAGGCGGACCCGTCGATCGTGTTCCCCGACAAGTCAGTACTGTACCGCCGCGAAGAAAAGACCCGCCGGCTGGCGCCCTGGTTCCGTTATGCCGCAGCGGCCGTGCTGGCCGTGGGCTCCGTTACCGCGCTCTGGCTGAACAACGAAGACCCTGCTGCCGGCACCACCACCACAGTAGCCGTGTTCAATCCGCTGCCCGAGCAGCCGGCCGCCGTACCGGCCATCCCGAAACAAACAACCACTACCCTGCCCGCCCCTGCGGAAAACGGGTCTGCCCCGGAAAAAGAGAACCGCGAAGTCCTGGCCAGCAACCGCCCCGCACAGCGTTCGGCAGCACAGCCGCTGGAACGGCGCCGCCCTGCAGCCCCGGTTGCGGATCCCCGCCCCGCTGCCGGCCACAACGGCGAAGGCAGCGTGGCCGGCCAGACCGTAACCGTACCGCAGCCGCAGCACGTGGAAGCAGCAACTGCCCCGGCTATTCCGGCTGATGTGGCGACTGCCCAGGTAACGCCCTCCCAACAAAATATTAACAGGGAGCCTGTAACTAATACAGCACCCGACCGTATTACTTATACCAGCGCGCAGGAAGAAGGAACCGGACCCGCTTTCGCCGCTGCTCCCGCTGCCAAGAATAAAACGTCCGTTCGTGGCCTCCTGCGCAAAGCCACCCGTTTTATCGAGCGCACCACCAGCATTGATCCTACCAACGGAGGCGATGAACTGCTGTTGGGCGCGGTAGCCATCAAACTGAAATAATCAACCTTTTAAAAACATTGAGATGAAACGAATCGTACTTGCAATTTTTGCAATGGGCGTAGCCATGGCCGGCTTTTCCCAGACCGACAGCACCAAAACTTCCGAACAACAGGCCGATACCATCCGCGTCGGCGGTGTGGTGATCGTCCGCAAGGGCGGAAAAGACGACAACGACAGCAGCACCCGCAACCGCGCTTTCTCCATTACCAGCGACCGTAAAAAGAAACGCAACGACAACGTCAGCACCAACTGGTGGATCGTGGACCTGGGCTTTGCCAACGTAAACGACAAAACGATGTACGGTACGGGTGAAGCAGCCTCCTTTGCTCCCGGCCTCACAGATGAAAACTTTAAGCTCCGCACCGGCAAGTCCGTGAACGTGAATGTGTGGTTCTTTATGCAGAAGCTGAACCTTGTGAAACATGTAGTCAATCTGAAATATGGCCTGGGCTTAGAACTGAATAACTACCGTTTTGACGAT
>DATAGL010000750.1:0-4092 GCA_036263755.1 Chitinophagaceae bacterium
ATTGGCGGGATCAAGCTGATGGTGCACCACGCACACGCCGAACGTGCCTGGGACCTGATGGAAGGTGCCGAAAAAGCGTACCTGCGCCGGATTCCCTGCCCCGTATGTAAAAAGCACGAACTGGAGCTGGTAAGCATTACCCGCGAACACAAATGCCGGCTTTCTGCCCTGGTGAGCATGCTGCTGAACGGCCGGTCCATTGAAGTGACCCGCATGTACCGCTGCACCGCCTGCGGGTACGACTTCCGCGAACTGCCCGACGCTGCCCACGGCTAACCCGAAATAGGCCGGTTGCAGGGAAAAAGACCCGGAACATTTGGTTACCTTTAAAATATGTGGGAGCGCATCATTGAACACTTCGGCACCCTGGAGGAGCGTCCGCTCGAACGGCTGCTGCTGCTGACCGGCGGCATGCTGCTGCTGTGGATCCTGGAAGGCGCCATTCCCCTGCTCCACCCCGCCTACCGCAAAAACAAATGGCGCCATGCCGCGATCAATTTTTCCTTTACGGTGATTCACCTCATCATCCACACGGGTTTCGCGGTGGGCATCGTGCTGCTGGCCGACGCTTCGAAAGCCAACGGCTTCGGCCTGTCTCAATGGCTGAATGCCGGCACCGCAGGTACGATCGTTATTACCTTCCTTGTACTCGACCTGTTCGGGGGCTGGCTCGTGCATTTCGTGGAACACAAATCACGCCTGCTCTGGCGCTTTCACATCATTCATCACTCCGACACCAATGTGGATGTAACCACCGGGCTGCGGCACCACCCGGGCGAAAGCATCCTGCGCGGGCTGTTCTTCCTGGCAGGAGTGATTGTCGCCGGTGCGCCGGTTTATGCCGTGATGATCTACCAGACCCTGCTGGTACTGGCCACACAGTTTACCCACGCCAACATCCGCCTGCCCCGCAGGCTCGATAAGGCGCTGTCCTATTTGTTCGTTTCCCCCAACATGCACAAGGTCCACCACCACTGGCAGCAGCCGTATACCGATAGCAATTACGGCGCGGTGCTGGCCATCTGGGACCGTCTCTTCGGCACCTACCGCGAGCTCGATCCTTCGAAGATCCGCTATGGGCTCGACCGGTATTATCCCAATGAAGAAGACGAGAATTTAAGCCTGCTGCTCCGAAAACCTTTTCGCCCGCTCGAATAAGAACTGCCTTTAGCTTTGTGCCATGAAGAAGATGGCCCTTATTCCCGCCCGGTACGCCGCCAGCCGCTTTCCGGCCAAACTGATGCAGGACCTCGGCGGACGCACCGTGATCGCCACCACCTATACCGCTGTTCAGAGTACCGGCCTCTTCGATGAGGTGGTGGTTGCCACCGACTCGGAAATGATTCAGGCCGAGATCGAAGGCATTGGCGGTACGGTGTTCCGGAGCCGGCGCCCGCATGAAAGCGGTACGGACCGCATCGCCGAGGCGGTGGAACAACTGGAGGCCGACCTGGTGGTGAACGTACAGGGCGATACGCCGTTCATCCGTAAAGAACCGCTGGAAAAGATCGTGCGGCTCTTCGACGATCCATCCGTACAGGTAGGGTCGCTGATGCAGCCCATCGGCATCCCGGAACAGGTGGACAATCCCAATGTGGTGAAAGTGGTGACCGACACCCGGGGGAATGCTTTATACTTCAGCAGAAGTCCCCTGCCTTTCCGGCGCGATGCCGATGTGGAAGTGCTGTATTATGAGCACATCGGCGTTTATGCCTTTCGCAAGGAAGCGCTGATGCGGTTCACGCAGCTGCCTCCCTCCCGCTTGGAGCAGATTGAAAAGCTGGAGCAGCTGCGCCTCCTGGAAGCCGGCATTTCCATCCGCATGGCGGAGACCGGCTACATCGGTGTGGCCATTGATACACCGGAAGACCTGGAGCGGGCCCGCGCTTTAATCAACGGTAGCCGTTAAGGCCTCCAGTTTTTCATTGATCTTTTCCTGTACCGGTACCAGCTTGCGGGCAGCCGTGCTGTCTTCCCCGACAAGCTGGATATAAAGGTCGGTTTCCTGCATACGCAGGTCCACGTACTCCGTAAGCAGGCCATGCTGGCGGCGCTGCTGCCTGTTGAGGTTCAGGTCGTCGATCTTTTTCAGGAGGGCATCGCAGTCTTTCCAGGCCGCCATCGTTACCGATTCAAGGTCCTGGATCGTTTCGGTTTTGGTATTCAGCTCCAGCCGGCCAAGCGGCGCCAGGGCCTCTTTCTCCAGCCGCGAGAACTCCTGCAGGCTTTGCAGGTATTCCCCGGTGTTGTCCTGGTGAGCGGAAAGATAATAGGCAATGCCGCCGGCGGTGAGGAGCAATGCCGCCAGGGCGGGCACCGCCACTTTCTGCACCCCGTCTTTACGGAAGAAGTAATAGAGATATCCCAGCACCAGCCCGCTCAACAGGCCCCCGATGTGGGCGGCGTTATCCACTTCACCCTTCAGCCCGTACACCAGGTTGTACACTATAAAAACGGCCATGCCCTTCAGCAACGGTCCGCGTACGGCTTTCGGGATCAGGCTGGTGGTCAGCAGGGCAAGGAATACGCCTTCGATGCCGAAGATGGCCCCCGAAGCGCCGGCGCTTACGGAATTGGCATCGTGCCACCAGAGGGAAGTAAGACTGGCCAGCAGGCCGGTCACCAGGTAGGCAACCGCGTAAAGCACTTTGCCTAGCATGGGCTCCAGGTAATTGCCGATCATGAACAACCCGTACATATTTAACAGCAGGTGCACCACGCCGATGTGCAGGAACATGGCCGTGAACAGCCGCCACCATTCGCCGCCTTCGGTCATCGGCTTGTAGTTGCCACCCCAGCGGATAATGTCTTCGGAGGAAGGATCGAGCAGAGAAGCACCACCCACCACCATGAAGATAAAGATGAGCAGGTTGGCCGCAATCAATCCGTAGGTGATCCAGCGGGAGCCGGAACTGATGCGCATTACTTTTTCCACTTCTTCCTGCAATACTGCCTGTTCGGATAGCTGACGGCCTGTTTGCTCCTGCAGTTCGCGGAGGGCTGCGGTCCATTCGGTAATGGAGGACTTTTCCGCTGTTGCCTGAACCAGCTCAAAGGCTTCGGTAAAGGCCGCCGTGTGCTTCCGGTTTTTCCGCGCGAGGTCAATGAGCCGGTCTTCGATGTACTGGCTGTCCACCAGGAGTCCGTCCCCATCCCATTCAATGACTACACGCTCGCCGGATTGTTCATTTTTGGTAAAGGCCACCAGCCGTTCGGCAGTAGCATAGCCGGTAAGCCAGTTCAGCGACCGGCAGGCGGCCAGGGAAAGGGCAAGGGCTTCTTCAGCAGTGGAGGAACCTGCAGGCAGGTGCACCTGGGAGCGGGACATAAGCATTTTGTTTTGGTGGCCCAAAATAAGCACCTCCGGCGGCTTCTGCAACGGGGCTTCTTTTTCGGATACCTGTTCTTACCCCGATTAACGAGATTGGTTTATTTTCACCCTTTATGAAATGGTCCCTGCGTTCCGAAAAATACCTTCGCTATATCGTGCCTTCCTCGCTGCTGGGCACGCATCGCACGAAGGAGATCCTGACGGCTTCCCAGGCGGTCAGTCCTACCCGTGCCGATGCCCAGGATGTGATCATTACGGTTTATGATTACGATGCACAATACCTCCATTCCTGTGCCCTTAAGTCGGTGGAGGAAAGCTTTGGCTACCGCGAAAACGGACGGGTTACCTGGATCAACGTGGACGGTATCCGGAAAAGCGATGTGGAAAAGATCAGTACGCATTATGTTATTCACCCGCTGACTACGGAGGACATTCTCAGCATCAATCAGCGACCGAAGAAGGACGAGATCGAAGGCACGCTGTACTGCCTCCTCAATAAGCTGTATTATGACGAGAAATGCCATACGGTAGAACAGGAGCAGGTAAGCATCGTGCTCGGAAGCGAATATGTGATCACCTTCCAGGAAGATCCGCAGCGCGATGTGTTCAACCCGATCCGCGAGCGGCTGGCCATTCCCAACAGCAAGCTCCGCCAGCGCAATGCCGATTACCTCTGTTACTCCATGCTCGACCTGATCGTAGACAATTACTTCCTGGTCATGGAAAAGCTGAGCGAGCAGATCGAAACCACGGAGGAGGAA
>DATAGL010000751.1:0-1850 GCA_036263755.1 Chitinophagaceae bacterium
TTCGCCTGTAAAAATGAAGCAGCCGTACGACCCGGCAACTCCCTTCCTTCCGATGAACAAAGCATTGTTGAAGCCCTGCCCTTGACGGGAAGCGTTTGTTTTTTCTTCCCGGATGATACAAAATTGCACGCCTCAGCTGCAGGCCCGGATAAAGGACTGGATCAGCTGTTCGTAGCCCGCTTTGGTGAAGGGCTTGGGCAGCACCAGGCAGGCGCCCCGCGCCATACCTTCCTTTTCCAGGGCTTCGTTGGTGTAGGTGGAATAGATCATGACCGGGATGTGCGCATAGCGGCTGTCCGACTTCAGGGCCTGCAGGGTCTGAAGTCCGTTCATCCGGGGCATGTTCTGGTCCAGGATGATGTAATGGGGCAGGTCGGCGCTTTCGGTGAGGCGGTTCAGGTGTTCCAGCAGCACCTCTCCGTTCTCCGCAACCGGCAGTAACGCCAGGTCGCTGTGTCCCTGCAGGAAATCGAGGAAGAATTGCTGATCGTCCGCATCGTCTTCGGCCAGTAATAAGGTTCTTTTTTCCATAGTTAAGCGGGGCTTGTCGGTTGTACGACCGGTAACAGGATCCGGAATTCGGCACCTTCGCCCGGCCTGCTCCGGGCAGTGATAAGGCCATGGTGCTTCTCCACGATCTTTTTGGCAATGGCCAGCCCGATGCCGGTGCCTTCAAATTTATCCTTGGAGTTCAGCCGCTCGAAGAGCGAAAAGATGTTCTGCACGTATTTCTGGTCAAAGCCGATCCCGTTGTCGCGGATGGAGATGAGGCAGTACGGCCCGTTTTCCTGCTCCGGGCTGTCGAACGATTTGCCGCTGACGCATTCCGACCGGATGTGGATGACCGGCGGCACACCTGGCCGGGCGAATTTAAGGGCGTTGCTGACGATGTTCTGAAACACCTGCCGCATCTGGCCCCGGTTTACGTCCGCGCAGGGCAGTTCCCCGACGAGGACCTGCGCCCCTTTTTCCTCCACGATAAGCTCGAAGTCTTCCAGCAGCTCGTTCATGAGCTCATTGAGGTTGATGCATTCGATCAGCGGATCGTTGGCGGAGAGCTTGGAATAATTCAGGATGTCGATGATCAGGGTCTTCATCCGGGCCGAGGAGTCAATGATCTTCTGCAGGTGCTGCTGCGATTCGGAAGGCAGCACGCCGCCTTTTTCCTGCAGCAGGTGGGCGAACATCTGGATCTTGCGCAGGGGCTCCTGCAGGTCGTGGGAGGCGATGGAGGCAAACTGCTGCAGGTCGTGGTTGCTCACCTCCAGGGCCTGGTTGGTCCGCTCGAGCTGCAGGTTGTTTTCCAGGAGCTGCTGCTGGTTCTTTTTCTGCAGCGTGAGGTCGGTCAGGATAATGCTCAGCGAAACGCCTTCCTCCATTTCCAGGGTGGTCAGCGACAGCTGTACGGGCGTTTGCCCGCTGCCGGCCTGCAGCAGCACTTCGCCTTTGCAGTCGTCCTGCCAGCATTTGCTGAACAGCGCTTCGTATTGCGGCCGGTTTTCCGGGGCGATAAAATCGGTAAACGGGAGGCCGATCACGTGGGAAAGGGACTGGCCTACCATGTCGGCAAACCGGGAATTGCAGTACAGGATGAGGCCTTCGGTGTTCAGCGTAACGGCGCCCTCCGTCATCTTTTCGATAAAGACGCGGTAGGTCTGGTCGGCGCTTTTCAGGGTATAGAGCTGGTGCCCGTTGGCACCCTGCACCACCAGCGCATCCACCTGTCCGGTACGGATGGCTTCAATGGTTTCCTGGGCCTCGTGCAGCTGGATCCGGAGCTCTTCATTTTCCAGGAGCAGCTCTTCCATCGTTTTATGTGCGGTTTCCTTTTTCACGGTTTCAGTCCCAGG
>DATAGL010000752.1:0-7375 GCA_036263755.1 Chitinophagaceae bacterium
TCCCTGGGCGTCGGCGGAGCGGAAGTCCTGCTGCGCGATACGGTCCGGAACCTCCCGGAATTCGACCATGTTGTTTGTTACCTCCACGGCCCGGAAACCCTGGTGCCGGAGTTCAAAGACATTCCCCTTTATTGCCTGAATCACGGGGGCTGGAAACACAGCCTGCGCACCGTCTGGAAGCTCCGCAGCCTCATCCGGAAGCACCGGGCAGATATTGTGCACGCCCACCTGTTCGTGGCCTCCCTGCTGGCGCGGCTGGCGCTGCCCGGCAACAGGCCCTTCTTCTTCACCCTGCACAACATCATGAGCAAGGATGCTTTTGAGGTGAACCGGATGTCTGCGCTGGCCGAGCGGCTCACCTACGGCAGGCGGCAGCACCTGATCGCGGTATCGCAGGAAGTGCTCGACGACTACGACCGGTGGATCGGGGTGAAGGGGCCGGCATCGGTGCTGTACAATTACGTGCACGACAACTATTTCGAGGTGGCATACGATTACCAGAGAGACCTGGCCGGCGGTCTCCGGCTGGTAGCGGTGGGCAACCTGCGGCGGCAGAAAAATTATGCACTCCTGCTGGAGGCCTTCCGCCTGCTCCGCGACCAGCCGGTTTCCCTGGATATTTACGGCAGCGGCGACCTGCAGGCCGAACTCCAGGAACAGATCGACCGCCACCGGCTGCCGGTGCGCCTCATGGGCCGCTGTGCCAATCCTGCCGAGGTCCTGCCGCAGTACGACGCTTATATCATGGCCTCCCTTTTTGAAGGCTTCGGCATTGCCCCGATGGAAGCCATGGCCGCCGGACTGCCGGTGCTGTTGTCGGACCTCCCCGTTTTCCGCGAGCTGGCCGGGGACCTTCCCCTGTACTTCGACCCGCAGGAGCCTGAATCCATCGCCCGGGCCATCGGGCAGGCCGTCCGGGAATGGCCTTCGGTGCGGGAAAAGGCAAAAGAGGGCCGGGCTATTGTCTGGCAGAAAGCTTCCCGAAGCGTGTACTTCCGGAACATTAAAAAAATCTACCAGCACCTTCCGTAGCGGCGCCTGCGTTGCCGGAACGGTGGAGCACAAGCAAGCGTCTTTACCGGTTTTTTTGCAAGGCTACCGGGCTTCCTCCTGCTTTTACGGCCTTCCCCTCCGGCTTCCGCCGTCCAAAAACGGGCAGACAACCCTTCCCGTCCCGCGTTGGTCCGGCCCGTTTCCCGTTGTGTAGGGTAAATAGTACTTTTGCCCACGCCGCGCCCCGGCTTAATACAGACCTATGCTAAAATTTATCTGCATTCTTTTATCCGTACTGCTGCTGGTGCCCAATTTCCTGGACACCCACCTGGTGCAGCTTGCGTTCCGGAAGAACCCCTGGGAGGAGTATGACCCGGCACTTTCCCGGAACCTTTCCAGCATCGATGCGCTGATGCATTATGCGGAGACGGAGGCGGCAAAGGCCAGGATCACCGACAAGTCGGGCGCCGACTATGCCTTCCTGCTCAACGACATCGTCAAAAAACGGTTTTACCACGGGTTCAGCCATTACAGCCTGCAGGAAAACTGGCTCGCCGCCGTTACCGGCCGGATGGTGTGGAAAGACCTGTCGGCCATTGTCCGGGTGGAAGATATCATGGAGTACCCGATGGCGGCCTGCAGCCAGCAGTCGATGGTGCTGATGGAATGCTTCCGGCGCCTGAACATCCCCACCCGGCCGATCGTGATGAACGGCCATTTTACTTCGGAAGCGCTGATTGACAGCACCTGGTATTATTTCGACCCGAACCTGGAGCCCCGGTTTTCCGAACGGCCCCGCCTGGACCTCGCCACGGAAGCCGACCGGGCCCGGCTCCGGAATGCCTATGGCCCGTACAGCGTGGCCCTGGACTCTTCCCGCTTCCGCGATATGTTTTCGGTCATTGAGCCGGGGCCGGTGAATGCGAAAGTAGCCACCAACGCCGCGCTTTTTCATAACACCACCCGCGTTCTTTCCCGCGTGGCCTGGCTGCTGCCTCTTGGATTTTTGTTCCTAGTCCAGGCGCGCCGGAAACGCAAAGCCCGGCTCCGGCAGCAACGTTCCGAAAAAGCAGCCTACGCCTGATAAGGGAAGCGGAGGCCTTTTGCAGCCTTCGCGGCGCTTCTGCGCCGTCCGATCATTTTTTAACCTGGAAAATTCAACTCCCCGATGTGTGGTATAGCCGGTTTCGCTGATTTTAAACAGAACAGTACCGAAGAGATACTGGCCGCCATGTCGTGCGCCGTACCGCACCGCGGCCCGGACGGTCAGGGAACCTACCTGGCCGGGGCACCCGGTGTGCAGATTGGGCTGGGTCACCGGCGCCTGTCCATTATCGACCTGAGCACCGCGGCCAACCAGCCCATGCATTTCGAGGGGCTGCACCTCATCTTCAACGGGGAAATCTATAACTATTCCGAAATCCGGGACCAGCTCACAGGGCTCGGCCATGCTTTCTCCACCCATTCCGATACGGAAGTGATCCTGCATGCCTGGAAGGAGTGGGGCGCAGCGTCCATCCGCCAGTGGCGGGGCATGTTTGCCATTGCCCTGTACGACGAAGCCCGGCAGGAACTGGTGTGCATCCGCGACCGGGCGGGAGTGAAGCCGTTTTATTATTACTGGAAAGACGGCCTGCTACTGTTCGGCTCGGAGCTCAAGTCTTTTGGCGCGCACCCCGGCTTTGTCCGCGAGCTCAACCCGGAAGCCGCCGCCTCGTTCCTGCAGTACGGTTACGTGTCCGCCCCCCACTGTATTTACCGGAATGCCCAAAAGCTGCTGCCGGGGCACCTGCTCCGCCTCAACCTGCGGACCCGTGCCCTGTCGACCGAGCAGTACTGGAATGTATACGATGCCTATAACCAGCCGAAGCTGGATGTTTCGCTGCCGGAAGCCATTGAGGAAACCGAGCGCATCCTGGCTGAATCGTTCCGCTACCGCATGGTGGCCGACGTGCCGGTGGGCGTTTTCCTCAGCGGCGGATACGACAGCACCTGCGTGACGGCACTGCTGCAGAAAGACGCGACCGAAAAGATCCGCACTTTCACCATCGGCATGACCGACGACAAGCTGGACGAAGCCCCGCATGCAAAGAAGATCGCCCGGCACCTCGGCACCGAGCATACCGAGTACTACTGCACTTCGGATGAAGCCCTGGCGATCATTCCCGAACTGCCTTATTATTACGACGAACCCTTTGCCGACAGCTCGGCCATTCCCACCCTGCTGGTCAGCCGCATCGCGCGCCGCCAGGTGACGGTGGCCCTCTCCGCCGATGCCGGCGACGAGATCTTTGCCGGCTACAACCGGTACGACTACCTCGCCCGCTACGGGAAGAAGCTGAATGCCATCCCGAAGCCGGTGCGTAAGCTGGCTGCGGCCGCCATGGAACGCATTTCTTCGGAGCAGATCCCCTTCCTCCGGGAACGCTATAATTTCCACAGCCGCTACGACAAGCTGAAGAACCTGCTCCATAATCCTTCCCCTGCCGAGCTGCTGAAAAACCTGAGCCTCGTATTCACCAAAAAGGATATTGATGCCCTGTTCGTGCAGCCGGTGAGTGAGCTGCCCACCGCGCATACCAGCGGAGAGCTCAAAAAGGAATATTACGATCCGCTTTCGTTCATGATGGCCGTGGATTACCAGACCTACATGGTGGATGATATCCTGCAGAAGGTGGACCGCGCCACGATGGCCGCTTCCCTGGAAGGACGCGAACCCTTCCTCGACCAGCACATCATTGAATGGGCGGCCCGCCTGCCTTCGGATTACAAGTACCACCAGGGCGAGAAAAAATACATCCTCAAACAGATCGTGCACAAATACGTTCCGCGCGAGCTGATGGAGCGGCCCAAGATGGGATTCGGCATCCCGGTGGAGTCGTGGCTTTCCCGCGAGCTGAGCCCGCTGGTGCGCGAGCACCTCAGCGCCCAAAGCCTGCAGGCGCACGGCCTGTTCCATACCGAAAAAGTGCAGCAGCTGGTGCAGGAATTCTTTTCCGGCCGGACGGAAAAATATTTGAAAATCTGGTACCTGCTGATGTTTCAGATGTGGTACAAACGCTGGATGTAGTACCGATGAACAAAAAGATTCTTTACCTGACCTACGACGGCCTCACCGACCCGCTCGGCCAGTCGCAGATCCTGCCCTACCTGAAAGGGCTGGCGCGGCACGGCTACCGGTTCACCATCCTGAGCTTCGAAAAGCGGGACCGATTTGAAAAGGAGAAAGAACTGGTGGAAAAGCTGACGGCCGAAAGCGGAATTACCTGGGTACCCCTGCCTTTTACGTCGAAGCCGCCCTTCCTCTCGAAGTTTTATGATGCGGTGCAGATGCGGCGGAAGGCTGAAGCCCTGCACCGGCAGCACCGGTTTGATATGGTCCACTGCCGCAGCTATATCTCGGCCGACGTAGGCCTGTACCTTAAAAAGAAATTCGGCGTCAAATTTTTCTTTGACATGCGGGGCTTCTGGGCCGATGAAAAAAAGGACGGCAGCTGGAATGTAAAGAACCCGGTGTACCGCCGGATCTACCAATATTACAAGCAAAAGGAAACGCAGTACCTGCAACATGCCGATTATATCATTTCCCTTACCGAAGCGGGCAAGGCGGAAATGATGCGCTGGCCTTCTTTCAACGCACGGGTGCCGCTGGACGTGATTCCCTGCTGTGCCGATATGGACCATTTCACGCTGACCGACGCCGCACAAAAGGCTGAGGCCCGCCGGTCCCTGGGCCTCCCGGCCGGCAGCCTCGTGATCAGCTACCTCGGCTCGGTAGGTACCTGGTATATGACCGATGAAATGCTCCTGTTCTTCCGGCAGCTGAAACAGGAGTACCCCGGCGCCCGGTTCCTGTTCATCACCCATACGCCTGCGCAGCAGGTACTGACCGTTATTGAAAAGCTGGGCCTTTCCCCGGCCGACTTCCTTATCCGTTCCGCCACGCGCAGGGAAGTGCCTTTCCTGGTAAAGGCATCCGACCTTAATATTTCGTTCATCCGGCCGGTGTATTCCAAGATCTCCAGCTCGCCCACCAAGCTGGGCGAAGTGTTGTCCATGGGTATACCGGTCATCTGCAACCGCGGTGTGGGCGATGTGGAAGCCATCGTGCAGCAGGCGGGCGCCGGGTTCGTGGTCGGTGCGTTCACCGAAGCGGACTTCCGCGAGGCCATCCGGGCCATTCCCGGGCTGTTGCAGAAAGACCCGGCTACGATCCGCCGCAACGCGGAAGCCGTGTACAGCCTCACAAAAGGCATCGAGTTGTACCTGCGGAGCTACCGTTCGGTTTTCCGCGATCCGCAACCGGAGCAGCCGGCTCCTGCCATCTGAAAAACCAATTCCATTATTTTCGCTCCCAATTATGCAGCCAACCACCGAAAACATACCGTTTTCCAAGCCGTTCACCCAGACGATCCTGACCAAGAACCGGACAATCTACAGTTTCCCCCTGGACCAGGAAAACATCGACATGGTCACCGTGGAATCATTCGGTGATGAATGGCAGGCCTTTCATGGCTTCGAGGAACAGGAGATCATGAAACTGGGCGATGAGTACTTTGACATCATCACCCCGGCAATGATCAACGACCGCACCACGGTGCTGGAAGTAGGCTGCGGCAGCGGGCGCTTCCTCAAGTACCTGAGCCGCAAGGCAGGCTTTATCGTTGGGGTGGACCCCAGCCATGCGGTGCTGGCTGCCGACGACCTCCTGGGCGTCAATGAAAAAGTAATGCTGGTAAAGGCTTCGGCCAACGACCTTCCTTTTCATCCGGAGTCGTTCGACTTTGTCTATTCCATCGGGGTGCTGCACCATATTCCCGATACGTTCAGGGCCATGCAGGCCTGCGTGGATAAAGTGAAAAAGGGCGGTTATTTCTTTACCTACCTGTATTACGACCTCGATAACCGCGGTTTCCTGTTCCGCACGCTGTTCAACGCCTCCACCCTGGTGCGCAAGGGCGTTTCACGCCTGCCGGGCAAAGCGAAACGGGCGGTATGCAACCTGCTGGCCGTAGGCTTTTACATGCCCTTTGTAGGACTCAGCCGCCTGCTGAAAATGGCCGGTGTGGGTGAGTCGGTACGCTCGAAGATCCCGCTGTACGGCTACGAGAACAAAAGCTTTTATATCATCCGCAATGATGCCCTTGACCGCTTCGGAACCCCGCTGGAACAGCGGTTCACGAAAGCCCAGATCCGCGACATGATGGAGCGCTGCGGGCTGGAGGACATTACATTTTCAAACAATATCCCTTACTGGCATGTCGTCGGAAAGAAAAAGTAAGCGCCGGAAAATGCTGGTGATCTGTCCGCACCCGGTGGGGTATGCCCCCGGCCAGCGCCTGAAGTACGAGCAGTATTTTGATTATTTCCGCGAACAGGGATACGACCTCACGGTATCGCCCTTCATGTCGGAGCGGTTCCAGAAAATCGTGTACCAGAAAGGCCGGTACCTGGAGAAGGCCTTCTGGACCCTGGCCGGCTATGCCCGCCGGGTGGCCGACCTGTTCCGCATCCGCCGGTACGACGTGGTGTACACCTTTCTCTGGGTGGCCCCGTTCGCGCCGCCCGTGTTCGAGAAGCTGACCCGGAAGCTGGCGCGCCGGATGGTGTACGATATCGACGACCTCGTGTTCCTCACGCCCCCGAGCTCGACCAACCCGCTGGTTCATTACCTCCGTTCCCCGAAGAACCACATCAGCCTGATGAAGTCGGCGGATCATGTGATCACCTGCACCCCCTACCTCGACCAGTTCGTGCGCAAGTATAACCAGCGTACCACCGATATCTCTTCTACCGTGGACACCGACCGGTACCTCGCCCGCACCGATTATTCGGCCAAAGACCCGATGATCATCGGCTGGAGCGGCAGCCACAGTACCTCGAAGTACCTGCACCTGCTGGCCGATGTGCTGCGGGAACTGGCCACCCGCTACCGGTTCAGGCTGGTGGTGATGGGCGATGCCGACTTCCGTATGGAAGGCGTGGACCTGGAAGCGCTGCCCTGGAAGGCGGAGCACGAGGTAGCGGTGATCAGCCGCTTTGATATAGGCGTGTACCCGCTTCCCGACGAACAGTGGGTATACGGCAAAAGCGGGCTGAAAGCCATCCAGTACATGGCCATGGGCATTCCCACGGTGGCCACGGCCATCGGGGCCAACTTCCGCGTGATCGAGGACGGGGTTTCCGGCTTTCTGGTCAACAGCCGGGAAGCATGGGTGGAACGGCTGTCGCAACTGCTGGAAGACGAGGCCCTGCGCAGCCGGATCGGTACAGCGGCCCGCCGGAAAGTGGAAGCGGAATTTTCCCTACACGCCAACGCCGGAACCTACCTGCGGATTCTGAACGACCTGTGAAGGCCGGCGGCCGGCCGGTTGTTTGCCCG
>DATAGL010000753.1:0-3190 GCA_036263755.1 Chitinophagaceae bacterium
CGGTATTTGCTGCATTGGTTTTGATGTCTACCGCTCAGGCGACCTTGAATAAAGGTTTGGCTTTCTTTATTGTTTGCTGTGCTGCGTACTATTTGGGGGGATATATGATCGTCAATGCCTGCGCTGCATCCGGTCCTATACCTCTTTTCATTTTCCTTATGAGCCTTTTGGGAGCCATACTCATTAGCCTGACTTATAGTGTTCTGTTCAGAAATTCCATCAGCTTGAAGCGGGATGTCACCCGGCCGGCGGTGGTTGCGATTAAAGCCAGTTCCCTGAGTATCCTTGCCTGTATTTTTATGCAAAGCGCTTCCGGGTGGGTGGGTGATATAGGAGGTGTGTTTTTACTAACGGTTTTTCCGTTTTGGAGTATTTCGATGCGGAAACATTTAATGGGCTCAGAAAAGGGCCTGACAGGTACGTTTCAAAACGGAGGCGAAGGACCAAGTTTATCCGGGAACTGAGACGTAGCTTCCCTTCAGTAGTATCCTGTGCACATAAATAAGCGGGTCTTAAAAACACAAAAGCGGTAGCGGTAAAACAGGGATGAGCTATATGTTGATCATAGGTGCAATGTCCATTTTGAGCCTTACGGGATGGGGGCAGTCACAAAATGTGGACTCATTGATCGGACAGATAAACGACCAACAGGTTGTGGTCAGGACGCAGTATGTCTGGTTTCCTCAAATGTTCAGTCCCGCCGGAGATCAATTGATCAAGATCGGCAAACCGGCTACCGGGAAACTCGTTCCCCTATTAAACGATACTTCGAAAGGCATCATTGTTCATTACCTCCTGGCACACATCTGGCGGGAAGAATTGGGAAATGCAGGACAAACGTTGGGAAGCAGCGTATATCACCTCAGTAAGGATACAGCGGCCACACTGGGAATATTGTTCACGGACTTTATCTTTTATCAGGACGGCAAACAGGTGAACTTTTCGAGCCAGGCGCACCTTGACAGCAACCGGCAACGATGGATCGCATTTTTCCGGACAAAAATTTTCAGACAGCGACAGCCGATTGGTTGGTATAAGGCACCTGACGATTGAAGAGGAGCCGCCGCTGCTATAGAGACCGGTAAGGGTGGCTGCTTAACATGGTGAACTCCTTCCCTGCTTCGGCAGGCTTATGACCATTCCGCTGCCTGTTCCGGATAAATAAAGGGTGGCTGTTGATGTGGATCCTTGAGCGGCGAATTATGGCAAAGTATATTAGGGTTGACATATAATGTTTGCGTGCCGGGCAACCAGCTTCCAGCTGCTGGCCGTTTTCATCCAGAAATTCGTGTATCGCCGTTTTATGGTTTGGCCTTCCTGCGCAGCATCACCTGTGGTCACTACGGTTTCGCTGCCCATAGCCAGAGCCATATCCCCCCTGAAAATAACCTGTTCCGTGTTGCGGGTAAAGGACATCCTGGATCGTCGCATTACCGGCCGGTCTAAAGTGGTTTGCCCGGGAAATATTATTTTGTTGTCGGGTGAATGCACTACGTATTCTTTGTCCCAGAGCTTCGAAAGCATTGCTGAATCTTTTTCCAGGACGGCTTTTACTTCAACCTGTTCCAGGTTCCTGATTTCGGTTTCTGAAGTCTGGCTTTGGGCATGGATGCTGTGAACGCAGAATAGCAGCACGGTCAGATAACCTACTCTTTTCATGGTGTCAGTTTACAGGTGAAGAATCTGATGCTTAAGGTAGGTGTAACTATCTGTAATGCAGCAGGTGTGGTGCTGCTTCAACGGAAGGAAGGCCACGAATAACCGGCAGGGCTGTATCGGATGCAGGAACCAGGTTCCTTTCCTGGCATAAAGATAAGTGCGCCTGGCAAAGTCGGTCTTCCCTCAAGCAGCTGCTTTGAAAGCATGCTAGGTGTGGAAGGGCGCTGTCCGTCCCTATGGAGGTATGGATTCAGTCAATCCTGAGGCTGGCTAATATGTGAGGCAAAGGGCAAAAGAAAGAAATCCAACAAATCATCAGTACCTTTTAAGGCATGAAACGGTTCAAACTGCTGGGCACCTCCCTGTTGGTACTGGGGCTCGTTTGTTCGGCTCCGGCCTGGTCGCAGCAACCGGCTCCCCGGGTCATTGAAGACGGCGGGACCGGGCAGTATAGCGCCCTTATGCTGACGGAGGCCTCCCTTACCACACATACGATATTCCGTCCGAAAGACCTCAGTGCCTGGGGGAATACGAACAGGCTGCCCATTATTGCCTGGGGGAATGGGGGCTGCTTCAATTCACCCTGGGAGCATGTAAACTTTTTAAGCGAAGTGGCTTCCCATGGCTTTCTGGTGATTGCCATTGGTACCCAGCCCCGGGATTCCGGTGAGAAGATCAGGACCCCTTCCCAATCGGCTCTTTTGATCGGCGCCATTGATTGGGCCATTGCGGAAAGCAGGAACAGGAACAGCCCTTACTATGGGAAAATAGACACGGCCCGGATTGCCGTCAGCGGCATGTCGTGCGGCGGGTTGCAAACCCTGGAAGTGGCGGGTGATCCCCGAATCAGTACGATTGGCGTATTCAACAGCGGTATTTTCAACAATCCAGGAGAAGGCATGCCTGTACTGCCCCGGATCACGAAAGAGCAGCTCAAGAAGATTCATACCCCAACCCTTTATCTATTAGGCGGCCCTACAGATATTGCCTATAACAACGGCATGGATGATTTCCGGCAGATCAACCATGTGCCGGTTTTTGTAGGAAATATGGACGTGGGACACGGCGGTACATATGGCCGGCCGCACGGAGGTGCATTTGCGCGCGTCGCAACCGCCTGGTACAAATGGCAGTTGAAGGGAGACGGGGAGGCGGGCAGATTATTTACCGGCAATCCGCCTGGATTGGCCCGGTCACCGGAATGGGCTGTTGAAAAAAAGAACCTGCAGTAGGAATCCGGGCCATTTAAGGGGGATGCAGTAGCTGTCTCAATGGTAAGCAGAACACGGCAGACAGGCTGCTGATGGCAGAGGGGAGCGGTTCCGGAACCCCGTCCTGATACAATGCCGGCCTGAAATGCGGTAGGCGCACGGTTCCTTTACCGCAGCCGCACCTTGCATTTGGTTGTAACAAACAGCAACTTTTATGATAAAATGGAAAAGCTATAACTCACTGATCATAGCTGCAATCGTACTTTTTGCCTTTTCCTTTTTTTACGAAGGAGAAGAAATATCAATATTCACAAACGAAC
>DATAGL010000754.1:0-8807 GCA_036263755.1 Chitinophagaceae bacterium
ACTGCGTATGCAGGTCCGGGTTATTTTTTATAAAGCAGTCCCGCCTCGTACGCTCTGCCGTATTCCTATCGGCCGATGGCAGGCTGCAGACCGGGTGCATGGCATAATTCTGGTGGCAACAGGAATACAGAAAGGAAAACACACAGATATGGCCAGAACCAATAAGGAATGCCCGACCCCTGCGGGCATATTAATGTTGATCGGCGGGAAGGAAAGTAAAAATGAGGAAAAGCCTGAGGAAAAGGAAATGCCCTCCAGCTATACACCGCTGGAGGTCCTCAAAAAATTTGTATCGCTGATCCGTAAGGACAACCCCGTGGTGGAAGTCATTACGTCCGCCTCTTCCGAAGGGGAAGCCTCTTTCACTGAATACAAAAAAATATTTAAGGACCTGGGCATTACCAAAGTGAACCATATCCACCATTTCCAGCGGCAGGAAGTGATGGCCAACGACCTGGTGGACCGGATCGGGAAGGCCGATGCTTTTTATTTTTCCGGCGGCGACCAGCTGAAACTGACCTCGCTGTATGGGGGCACGCCGTTTCTCACCGCGCTGAAAGAGCGGTACATCAATGAGCGGATCGTGGTGGCCGGCACGAGCGCCGGCGCGATGGCCCTGTCCACGCCCATGATCTATGCCGGTAATGAAGAGGTGCAGGAAATCGGCGGCTCCATCAAAATAACCACTGGCCTGGAATTCGTGAAGGACGTGTGTGTGGATACGCACTTCAACGACCGGGGCCGCTTCGTACGCATGGCACAGGTGATTGTCACCAACCCTTCCTCCATCGGCATCGGCATCGGCGAGGATACCGCCATGATCATACGCAAAGGGCTCGAGGCGGAAATCATCGGCACCGGCGTGATCATCATTATCGACGGGTTCCAGATCGCCGATTCCAACGTGGCCCAGTTCACTGAAAATAAAACGGTCACCATCCGGGACCTGCGGGTGCACATCCTGTCCGCCGGTGATAAATACATCATTCCGCAGGTGAATCCGCCGCACCGGTGATACGCATGGGGAAGGGAGCGCTGGTGGACCATGCAGCGATGAAATCAAATATTCAATACGCAACATTCAATGCTCTATAGGCAAGGTTTACCGGGTGCTATCTTGAAGTAAAAAAGGGAACATATTACTTGTATACGGGACCAGCCATAAGGACTAGCGGGCCAAAAATTACTATCGTCTATTCACACTTAGCGGTGACACAGGTGCTGCTACAGGTTGCTGCCTTGCAGGCAGCAACCTGTAGCAACTTTCATCACCATGTCCTGTTCCATCGCTCACTAATTCCCAATACCCAATTCCCCGCCTCCCTCACTGCCCCGGAAACCGCTCCGAAATTTCCTCCGCCGCATAAGCCGGCCAGGCGCCGGAGCGGGAAGCGGTGAAAGCACCCAGGGCGTTGGCAAAGCGGAGACAGTCTTCGGGCGGGTCGCCGGCAGCCAGGCGCGACAGCAGGCCGGCCAGGAACGCATCGCCGCTACCAACCGTATCGGCTACCTCCACGGTAAAGCCTTGGTGTTCGGCAAAGCTTCCTTTCTGAAACAGCAGGGCCCCGGCCCCGCCGCGGGTCACCACCACCGTACCGATCCCGAAACGGGCGCTGAGGTCGGCCACCTGGTCGCGGGGAGCCGTGTGGGTATTGTACCAGGCCGAAAGCAGCGGCAGCTCATGCTCGTTCAGCTTCAGCAGGCGGCAGCGCGGCAGCAGCTCCTCAATCCGCTCGCGGCTGTAATGCGGCGCCCGGAGGTTGATATCCAGGACCGGGAACTCCGCTTCGCCGATAAGCCGCAGCAGCGTCGCCCGTGCTACGGCACTCCGCGTAATCAGGCTGCCGAAAACAAAATACCGGGCTTCGCGCACGAGGGCCACCATCCGGTCCTCCCAACCGATAAAATCCCAGGCCGAAGGATACACGATATCGTAGGACACTTCATGATCCGCCCCGATCGTCGCCTGTACCAGTCCCGTCGGATGCTCCCCGTCTTCCTGGAGGTATTCCGTAGTGATGCCCTGCTCCTGCAGAAGCGTCCGTAAATCGGTACCCCACGGGTCCTTACCGGTACGGGAAATGGGTACGGCCCGGAAGCCGAGCTTTTGGGCATGATAGGCAACATTCACCGGCGCTCCGCCCGGCCTGGGGCCGGAAGGCAGGACGTCCCAGAGGATTTCACCGAATGCGACGAGGGTTGAAGGCATGGATACTTGTTTGGAGTTTGTGGTTTGGAGTTTGTGGTTAGGTGCTACCTTATGAAAATACAGGAATAATAAAAGGATTGGTGAAGATCAGGTCCCCTTGAGTAAGGAGCATTGAATATTCAATATTGAATATTGTTTATTCCCCTCCCCTCTTCCCTGCAGGCGCCCCTCACCCTTTCCCCTCCACCGCCCGGAGGCGCTTTCCTGAATCGGGCATAAACCGCCAGACAAACAGGAGCTGCACCACCAGCGTGGAAGCAAAAATCAGGAAGGTGGAGCCGGGTCCGAACGCCACATACAGGGGCGGGAACAGGATGATCACCACGGCCGCCAGCAACGCATGGGTGAAGAATACGACGGCCTGACCGCCCGCCTGCAGGTACTCGGGGAAGGCTTCGGTGCAGAATACCCGGCTGACGAGGTCCTGCCCGGTAGCAAAACAGGCTACGAACAAAACGAGGCAGGCCATCAGCACACCGGCGGAACCGCCCTTGCTGAATGATTGGGATACCAGCACCAGGGCCAGGAGCAGCCCTATGCTTCCGGCCAGCAGCAGCTTGCGCTGGTTCACCTGGCGCAGCACGCGCACCGCCAGCATTGAAAACAACAGGTAGGCCAGGCCCAGCCCCACACTGGAAAGCAGGGCATTGCTTTTTTCCAGCCCGGCCATCTGGAAAATGCGCGGGGCATAACAAAGGATGGCATGAATACCCGTTACCTGGCTGAAGGCCGCCAGCAGCACCGACAGGAAAACCGCCCACCGGTATTTGGGCGTCAGCAGCTGGGAAGGCCGGTTGGCGGCCTGTTCGCGCAGGCTGTTGTCGCGGATGGCACTCAAAGCTTCTTCATACCGTCGGGGGTGGATCTGCTTCAGCACTTCGCGGGCATCCCCGGGCCGCTTGAAATGAACAAACAGCCAGCGCGGACTTTCCGGTATCCCCCGTAACAGCCCCAGGTACAGCAGGGCCGGTGCTGCCTGTATGCCCAGCATCCAGCGCCAGGCACCCGAATGACCATAATGGAAGGCAATGAGGTAATTGGAAAAATAGGCCGCCACCAGACCCGCTACCACGGTAAGCTGGAATAAGGAAGCCAGCCGGGCCCGGCTCCGGTCCGGTACGATCTCGGAGATATATACATTTCCGGTCGTCACGGAAATACCGGCGCCGGCGCCGGCCAGGAAGCGGAAAAAAAGGAAAAGGGGCCAGTGCTGGGTAAGGGCCGCACCTATGGAAACGAGGAGGAACAGCAGGGCCGCCACCTTCAGGGTCTTTTTGCGGCCCCAGGCATCGGCCGTAACCCGGCCGGCCAGCGCACCGCACAGTGCGCCGATCAGGGAAACCGCCACCGTAAACCCGTGCGCCCATGCATTCAGGTCCCAGTACTGCTGGATCGCCTGTTCCGCCCCGGACACCACCGTCGTCTCAAAGCCGAAGAGAAACCCGCCCAGGCCTGCGATCAGGCTCCAGGTCATCACTTTCCTTTGCTGCATGGCGTATCGTAAATGTTAAAAAAAAAGTCAATTTAGGATAATTCCATTCAAAAAGCAGTCCTTTCTCCACAGGCCGGAGGAGGGCACCGGAAAAGCGGAACCGGCCCCGGAAGTTTGCTTTATTTTTCCCTATCTTTTGCCCGATAAACAAGCGCCATGAGTATTACCAGACGAAAACTGATCCAACAATTCCTCATCATGTCGGGCGGCGTACTGGTGCTGCCCTCCTGCATGCAGTCGGAAAGCAAATCCTCGGTGCTCCTGAAGAACGTGAAGATCAGCGGGGACGATGAAAAGCTGCTGACCGAGCTCGGCGAAACCATCCTGCCGGCCACTGATTCTCCGGGTGCCAAGGACGTGTATGCCCACCTGTACACCCTGAGGATGCTGGACGACTGCTCCCCGAAAGAAGACCAGGAAAAGTTCACCAGGGGCCTGAAAGCCTTCAGTCGTTTTTCAGAGGACCGCCTGAAGACGGGCTTTGCCGCAGCAACACCCGATCAGCGCCGCCAGTTGCTGACCGCCGTGGAAGGAAAGAAAGACATTCCCGAGGACGTACAAGCCTTTTACGAAGGCTATAAGCGGGCGACCATCACCGCCTTCGTCAACTCCAGGTATTTTTTAACCAACGTACAGAAATACGAGCTGGTTCCGGGCCGCTTCAACGGCTGCGCACCGGTAAAAGCTTCTGCAAAAAAACAGGCCGCCGCATAATCATGGGAACAAATAACGACGCCATAAAGAACCGCACGTTCGACGCCATCGTCATCGGCTCGGGCATTGCCGGGGGATGGGCAGCAAAAGAACTGACCGAAAAAGGACTGAAAACCCTGGTACTCGAGCGGGGCCGCGACGTGCAGCACAACCGGGACTACCCCACCACCAACAAGATGCCCTGGGAATTCGAGCACAACAACCAGCTGACCGTAGCGGAGGTCCAGGAAAACCCTGTGGTCAGCAAGTGCTATGCCTTCCGGGAGGATGCCATGCACTTCTTCGTAAAAGACAAAGAGCATCCCTACGTACAGGAAAAGCCGTTCGACTGGATCCGCGGCTACCAGGTGGGCGGAAAGTCGCTTCTCTGGGCCCGGCAGACCCAGCGCTGGAGCGAATTCGATTTTGAAGGCCCCGCCCGCGACGGCTTTGCCGTGGACTGGCCGATCCGCTACAAGGACATCGCGCCCTGGTACAGCTATGTTGAAAAATTTGCCGGCATCTCGGGCAACCGCGATAACATACCGGTGCTCCCCGACGGCGAGTTCCTCCCGGCGGTGGAGCTCACCTGCGTGGAAAATTATTTTGCCGATGTGGTCCGCTCCAACTATAAAGGCCGCCATGTCATTTACGGCCGCTGCGCCCATGTGACCGAACCGCAGCCCATCCACACCCAGCAGGGCCGCGGCCAGTGCATGAAGCGCAACCTGTGCCAGCGGGGCTGTCCGTTCGGCGGCTATTTCGCGTCCAACTCCACGACCCTGCCCTGGGCCGCCAAAACCGGCAACCTGACAATGCAGCCGGACTCGGTGGTGCATTCCATCATTTACGACGACGCCAAAGGCAAAGCCACCGGCGTGCGCGTGGTGAATGCGAAGACAAAAGAGATGTCTGAGTACTACGCACGCATCATCTTTGTCAATGCCGCTGCCTTAAATACCAACCTGATCCTGCTGAACTCCACCTCCCGCCGCTTTCCCAATGGATTGGGCAACGACAGCGGCGTGCTGGGCAAATACGTGGCATTCCACAACTACCGGGCACGTGTGTCGGCCGAACACCAGGGACATAAGGAATTTACCACGGAAGGGCGCCGTATGACCAGTGCCTACATCCCCCGCTTCCGAAACGTGGAACGTCAGGAAACGGATTTCCTGCGGGGCTATGCCGCCGGCTTCAACGCCGGACGCAGCTTCAACCGCAATACCGAAGGCTTCGGCGCAACGCTGAAGGAGAACCTGAAGCATCCCGATCCCGGCCCCTGGTACGTAGGCTCGCATATGATGGGCGAAACCATCCCGAAAGAAACGAACTATGTTGCGCTCGACGGCAGCCGGAAAGACCCCTGGGGCATTCCGCAGCTGAAGATCTCCATCGACTACGACGACAATGATGAAAAGATGGTGAAGGATTACCTGGAGCAAATGACGGAAATGTTTACCCGGGCCGGGTTTACCAACATCCAGACCTCCGACTCGAAGCAGGCCCCGGGCCTCGACATCCACGAGATGGGCGGGGTACGGATGGGACGGGACCCGAAGACCTCCATGCTGAACGAGTGGAACCAGCTGCATGCCTGTCCCAACGTTTTTGTAACCGACGGAGCGTGCATGACGTCTACGGCCACGCAGAACCCTTCGCTGACCTATATGGCCCTGACAGCCCGGGCCGCGGATTATGCCGTACAGGCGATGAAGCGGAACGAGCTGTAAAAAAAGATCGGTAGTAAAGAATTAAAAAGGCGCTCGGGAAATTCCCGGCGCCTTTTGCCTTGTTCGGCTTTTCAGAGAGAATGATTGTGCTCCTTAGCGGATGGGCTGCACGGGTTGTTGCACTCCTCTGTAAGAGATATTCCAGCTGTAGGGGATGTCTTTCTTGTAGCTGTTATTCTGAATCTTCATCTTTTCCATAGTCACTACATTGTTCTGGTCCAGGATGTAGGAATACAGGTAGGTTGTTGGAGAAGAACCCGGATTTTTATGCGTAACCGAACCTTTCAGGTGCTTGCTCAGTGTACCGTACATTCCGAGGTAGGGATGGTGCAGGTAAGTAAAGCTCTGGACGAAAGGAAAGCGGTCGGTGATCTGGGGGTTGCCGATACCAAATGTGTATCCGATCACCGAATGGGCGATAACCACACCGTTTTTATCCATGGACCACACATCGGTCAGGTCGCCGGCCGCGTTGTACTGGAAGGTTGTGGCTTCATTGGGAAGATGCACGTTATACTTCTTTATCAGGTGGCCGCCGGCATCATATTCATACTTGCTCACTTTATCCACTACCACGGTGCCCCCGCTGTAATAGGTGAACGCTTTTTCACGCGACCAGAACACTTTTCCGTCGGGATTGGTCTTGAAGGTATCCAAGCGGTCCACCTGGTTGCCGGAAATGGTCTTGGCGTAGATCTCGCCGAAGCCGCCGTAGGTATAAACGGTCTTGCCCATCGGGCTTTGAACGGAGGCAATACGTCCGTCGGCATGGTACGCGATCGAGTCATAGCCGCGTTTTACCAGGGTGTACTTGGCAGCGGCGTTGATCACGCCGGTTACCTGTCCTTCGGCTGCCTGAAACTCCGCAGGCTTCGCTCCGGTTTTCATGTCTTCTTTCGAGCAGGATACAATGGTAAGGGTTGAAACGGCTGTCAGGATCCACAGGGCAAAATTTGTCTTTTTCATTTTTTTAAGTTGGTTAATTGGTGAACAATAAAACGATGGTGCATAGTTACTGCGCAGGACGGCCGGTTCCCAAGTACAACCAACCAACGGAAGCTTTTAAGCAACGAACGCGATTTTCATATGTCCATGTACGTTATAATCAAGATGCGCTATGCGAACAGCTCGATGTGCGATGTACGGTGTACGGTGTACGATGTAAGGAATGAAGAATCGGAAATTATCATGTACTCAAGGTGTAAGCGGACAGGGATGGGTTATTTGTATCTTGTAGATGGAGTGCAGGTAAATAGGAAAGGCCGCTTACTGCAGCAGCAACCGGAATGTGGCATACGCCAAACAAGTGCTATACCTGTGCGCAAATAAAACAGAGACAGGCGGAATAAAAAAAGCGGCAATAGATATTACCGCTTTTGCAACCAAAGTGAGACCAAACTAAACCATGAAAAATATTGTATGAGAAAGTAAAACGCAGGTCATCCTTTCCACTGAACCTTGAGTATTGAACATTGTTTATTGAACATTGTTTTCCGGCCTCCTTCTATCCTTCCTTCCGCAACCGGAAAGTGCCCTTTCCGTTCACCCAGCTCCAGCTCCCGGAGAGGGAATCGGTACCGGCCCGGAACGCCGCATGGATCTCCACCTTATCCTGCAGTCCTTCCGCATACCGGAACCAGGCATAAAGCGTATCGTTGGAAATGGTATACTTACCGTAACCGCGATCGCCCCATTCCTTGGGCCCGTTAAAGGCGGCTAGGCGTCCGGCCGAATCGAAATCGAGGATCCACTCATTGCAATGAGGGCCCTCCTCCAGGGCATAGAATCCGTGCCAGGAGCCCGATACACGGGGCTGCACCTTTGGAGGCGCGGGTTGTTCCTTGTCGGCGGCAAACGAAACGAGCGTCAGCGCCGGAATGATGGCAGATAAAAAAAGAAGCAGTTTCATGTTCTGGTTATTTGGGTACACAAAACAACGCCGGCACGGCAGCGAAAGCAAAAAGGAATGCATCAAGGGATTGAATGAAACAACCAACGGTAGGGAATGGGAATCGGAGCGTAGCGAGGGAGAAGGTTTGGTGTTTATTGTTTGGAGTTTGGGGTTTGGAGTTTGTGGTTTGTGGTTGTGCGCGATACGTAAGTTCGGCGAAGGGAGCGGGGAAGGAAAGAGAAGGGAGTTGCGCTTGCTGTTGCGACATTAATTTTTCAGAAGATCAAATAGGCAGGCGGGGGTTCTGTGAAGGGTACTGGTACAGATTCACAATAAATCAATGCGGCAAGTGCCCGGAAGACAAACTCTCACATTGCAATAAAACGGACGAAACGGATAGGCCGTAGCGGATCGGCGCAGTACTTATCTGTGACATCTCTCTCTACTTCATCTGCGCCCTCTGTGATAAAAGGAAAAGCGGTATGAGACATACCGCTTCTGAGTAAACCGCCGATGAAGAATTATGTGGGCCGGCTGCTGCCGGGAAAAGGAAAGTTTAAGGGCACGGAACGGATTGTACGGATCATCATCACAAGGCCGGCAGGATCAGGGTACCAGGTACGAGGGCACGGAAAAAAAGGTACGGTCAGGCACGGGTGGTACGGTCGGGCACGGTCAGGTTTCGGGAACGTCGGTAAGCTGCTACTGCCGCTTCAATCAGCACGCCGCCAATGAGGCAGGCAACAAACAGCGTAATAAGTACCGGAAAAACGAGCATGTTAGTTTCGA
>DATAGL010000755.1:0-2126 GCA_036263755.1 Chitinophagaceae bacterium
TGTACGTGGCCGGTTATATGACGGAGAACGAGACCGCCATCCGCAGCCTCGATGAAACGCTCCGGACGATCCATACCAATTATACCGGTGCCGTGTCCATCCTCAACGTGGTGGCGGCCGATTATATGGCGCGCAAAAGCGGCACCATCGTGGGCATCTCTTCGGTGGCCGGCCTGCGCGGCCGCCAGAGCAATTATATTTACGGCTCGGCCAAGGCCGGGTTTACCGCCTACCTCTCCGGCCTGCGCAACCGCCTCTTTCACGAAGGGGCCCACGTGGTGACCGTGCTGCCGGGCTTTGTGTATACGAAGATGACCGAGCACCTGAACCTGCCCAAGCTGCTGACCGCCCAGCCGGAAGCGGTGGGGTCGGTGGTGTACGAGGCCGTGCAGGGCAAAAAGAACACGGTGTACGTCAAATGGTTCTGGCGCTGGATCATGCTGATCATCACTTCGGTGCCCGAGTTCATCTTTAAAAAGAAGAAGCTGTGAAGAAAGGGATCGCCTTTTTCGATTTTGACGGAACGATCACCACAAAGGATACCCTGCTGGAGTTCATTAAGTTCAGCAAGGGCACCCTCCCCTTTTATGCCGGCTTTCTCCTGGCCAGTCCCTGGCTGGTGGCCTACAAGCTGAAAATCATTTCCAACCATTCCGCCAAGGAGCGGGTGCTCAGGTATTTTTTCCGGGACACGCCCGTGGAGCAGTTTGATGCCTGGTGCACTGAATTTACGGACCACATCGTGCCGGGGCTCATCCGGCCGAAAGCCGTGGAGGAGATCCGTAAGCTGAAAAGTGAAGGCTGGGTGGTGGTGGTGGTCTCCGCCTCACCGGAAGCCTGGATCCGCAAATGGGCCAATGCCTTGGGCACGGAGCTGATCGGCAGCCTGCTGGAGGTAAAGGAAGGAAGGATCACCGGGCGAATCAAAGGCAGGAACTGCCACGGGCCGGAAAAGGTGCGCCGCATCCGGGAAAAATATGCGGTTACCGACTACGAGGTGGTGCATGCCTACGGCGATACCTCGGGCGACAAGCCGATGCTGGCCCTTGCCAACCGCTCCTTCTACAAGCCGTTCCGGAAGCCCTGAGATAGCGGAACTTCCCGTTTCCTACCCACATATTATAATAAATAAAATCTCAAGGGGGTGCTGTTCGCATTCCGCTAAATTGGTTTTACTTTATCCCAGCAAGCAGATACCTTTGTTTGCTCCTCACTACCTGTTTTCTCCGCCCATCCTTTAGTAAAAACCAAGCAACAATTCCAATCTCATTGTGAAAAAGCCGTATGCGCCGGAAGGACCGGCCCTTATTATCGGGCAAATTGCTAACTATAATAAATACTGCTTTTTTATGAATCGAAACTCTACCCTTGCCTTACTGATTTTTACCCTGGCCTTTTCGGCTTCTGCCTTTGCGCAGAGCGTGGGCGACTACCGCTCGAATGTAAACACTTTTGGCACCTGGAATGTTGCTGCGGCCTGGCAGGTCTGGGATGGCGACAGCTGGGAAACCGCTACCACTCCCCCTTCCAGCGCAGACGGCGTGATCACCATTGTTTCCGGGGATTCCATCCGGGCCACAACCGCCGGCATTTCCTTTGACCAGGTAGTCGTGGAAGGCGCACTGGCCCTTGTTCCCGGAGCCGGGACCGCTTTTACCCTGAATGATGGTGCCGGTGACGATATCACCATCAATAATGGTGGTAGATTTTACATTAACACAAATGCTAATTTGCAAGGAGCAGGTGGTACCCCTACAATTGTTAATACACTAGGGGGCTTATATACTCACCGTGGAGGCAGTGTAGCCGGTATAGATATCACAAATGATGGCCAAACTGATTTTTTGATAGCTACAATGGACAACGCCGACTTCACCAACAACGAATTTGTTCGATGGCTGGGTGGTACAATAACCCTTAATAACGGCGCCTTATTCACTAATAACGACTCCTTAGTTGTGTTATTTACTACTAATAACTTCATTACAAGCACCACTGGTGGGGGCGCTGTAGTGAATGCCGGTACCGGGGTTTTCCATAAGGCAACCACCACGGGCAATGCCGGTGTTAATACGCCCGCATCATTTAATAACCTAGGCCGTATTACCGGTTTTGGTACTCTTTCT
>DATAGL010000756.1:0-2691 GCA_036263755.1 Chitinophagaceae bacterium
CTACAAGCTACAAGCTGCAAGTCCTTTTATTCGAAAGTAATTTCTATGCATTATACGTTTTGAGGCAACAATCAAAAACACTTGCAGCTTACAGCTTGTAGCTTGAAGCTCGCAGCCTTCATCTCGCCAGCACTTTCCCCACCAGTTCAATATACATCCGGATGCCTTCCCGCAGTTCATCCACATAAATATATTCATCGGCGGTATGGCTGCGGGCCGAATCACCGGGACCCATTTTCAGGGTAGGGAAGGGCATCAGCGCTTTGTCGGAAGTGGTCGGCGATCCGTAGTATTCCCGGCCCAGTTCCAGTCCGGCCCGTACCAGGGGGTGGTCCAGGGCAATGGAAGTGGAGCGCAGTCGGGTGCTGCGCGGCTGCACCGAGCTAGATACCTGCCGCTGTACTTCTTCCAGGATCTCTTCGAAGGTATACAGCTCGTTGACGCGAACATCCACTGTAAAGCGGCACTGCGCCGGCACCACGTTGTGCGCTTTGTTTTCCGTTTCAATGACCGTTACGCTCATCTTCACCGGCCCCAGGAGCGGCGATACCTTTTCAAACCGGCGGTTATGGAACCAGTTGATATCGGATATAGCCTTGGTAATGGCATTTTCCCCTTCATTTCGGGCGGCATGGCCAGCGCGTCCCTGGGCCGTGCAATCCAGTACCATCAGCCCGCGCTCGGCCACCGCCATCTGCATTTTTGTGGGTTCTCCCACGATCCCGAATGCCGGTGCCGGGAGTTCGGGAAGAAGGGCTTCAATGCCGTTGCGCCCGGAAATCTCCTCTTCGGCAGTGGCGGCAAACAGCAGGTTATAAGGCAGGTCCTCCGCTTCGTAATAGTACAGGAATGTAGCCAGCAGCGCCACCAGGCAGCCCCCGGCGTCATTGCTGCCCAGCCCATACAGCCGGCCGTCTTTTTCCAGCGGGGTAAACGGATCGAGCGTATAGCCCCTGTTGGGTTTTACGGTATCGTGGTGCGAATTCAGCAGGATCACGGGCAGGCTGTCCCGGAAATGGCGGTTCACGGCCCATACGTTGTTCAGGTGCCTGCGGGTGGCCACACCCTGCGCCTGCAGAAAGATCTCCAGGATGGCTGCGGTGTGGTCCTCCTCCCGGGAGAACGAAGGAATGGCAATCAGCTCCTTCAGCAGTACAAGTGCACGGTCCTCGAGTTGGGTTAACGTTTCATGGTTCATATGCATCCGGTCATAGTAAGCAAGCTATGGAATGCGAGAAAGTTGTATTGTCTTTTTTACAGTTTCGGGTGGATAGCTGATGTACGATGTACGATGTACGGGTTTTGGAATTTCCTTTATCCAATTTAATTGAGGGGTTCTTCCCCATCGTACATCGTACATCGTAAATCGTACATCAGCGCCTATAGCAGGATCGCCGTTCCTGCCCGGCCATTCACGAGTTCTTCCAGTTGTTCTGCCTTGCCGATGATCACCCGGGATACGCCGGAGTGCAGCGCCGCGAAGGCATTGTCCAGTTTAGGGATCATGCCCGCAAAGATGACACCACTGTCCCGGAGCTCCTGGTAGCTGTGGGGGCGGATCTCGCTGATCGCGGAGGTGTCGTCTTCTGCATCGCGCAGGACCCCGCTTTTCTCGAAAGAATAAACAAGGTGCACCTCGTATGTTCGGCCCATTGCCTTGGCGATCTCCTGGGCAATGGTGTCGGCATTCGTGTTCAGCAACTGGCCTTTCCCGTCGTGGGTGAGGGGCGCCACCACTACGGTGATGTCCTGGTCCAGGAGCGACCGGAAAAAGGATTCGTTCACGCCGTCCACGTCCCCGACAAACCCGTAATCCAGCCGGGCCCCGGTACGCTTGTGGGCCTGGATGGAATTTCCGTCGGCTCCGCAGATACCGGCGGCCGGCTGCCCTTCGGCCTGCAGGCGGGCCACGATGTTTTTATTCACATATCCGGCATACACCATCGTTACGATCTTCAGGGTTTCCGCGTCGGTGATGCGGCGGCCGTCCACCATCTGTTGCGGCACCTGCAGCTGTTCGGCCAGGCGGGTGGCCAGCTTGCCGCCGCCATGCACCAGCACCTTCCGGCCGGGCAATGCGGCAAAAGACTTCAGGAAACCGGCAAGGCGCGACTCATCATCGATAATATTGCCTCCGATTTTTATGACGTACAGGCGTTCCAAACAGGTTTAAGGTTTAAAGTTTAATTTTTAAGGTTTGATCACTGATTACGCTGACGGGTATGATAGCGCTGAAGGCATCGTTTTCTTTATATCATCTGCACTCCGGTTCCATTGACTTGCTATATAAAAGCAACTTTCTTTCAAGAACCCAACCTATTCACCTAAAGATTCACTCATTCACCCATTGCCCTATTGCCCTCTGAGGATTTCACTCAGCACCGCCTGTGCTGCCCAGACCCGGTTGGAGGCCTCGCGCGTGACCAGGCTGCTGGGCCCGTCCAGCACTTCATCGCTCAGTTCCACGTTGCGGCGCACGGGAAGACAGTGCATTACCCGGGCGTCGTTGGTGCGCTTCAGCTTTTCGGCGCTGAGCATCCAGCCCGGATCGTTGTTGTAAATCTTCCCGTAATCGTGGTAGGTACTCCAGTTTTTCACGTATACAAAGTCAGCTCCTTCCAGCGCCGCATTCTGGTCGTGCTGGATCGTTGCTCCTTTAGTAAAGCGTTCATCGAGCTCGTAATCTTCCGG
>DATAGL010000757.1:0-1948 GCA_036263755.1 Chitinophagaceae bacterium
CTTCCTTAACGATCTCGGCGTTCCACTTGATGCGGCCGATGTTACCGGGGATCACGGCTTCCCAATGGGAGTGCTTTGAATCGATCTCGGTTACGGAAGCGAGGTGCTGCATGAACAGCGGAAGGTTTTCCAGCTTCCGCCAGAAGGCATACACTTCTTCCTTTGGCTTGTTCACGATCAGTCCCGTACGGATGTTGATCACGCCTGTCTGCTTCACGCCTTTGGTTTTGCCCATGCTGGAATACACCGGGCAATGGCCCGAAGCGCCGCGGTAAAGCAACATGCCGCCGATCGCCGTTTTGATCAGCGAGTTGATCGGTCGCTTGAACAGGTTGTTGATGCCGGAAGAAAGCAGGAAGGCGCCCAGCCCGGTGGACAGGAGCCGTTCGTTGTATCCTACATTAACAATGTTGCTGCCGCCTTCCTGGGGTATAAACTCGTTATCAGCATGCCAGCTGCCGTATTGTTCGTTGTTGGCCATAATCAGTTGTTTCGGGTAGCTGTTGCGAAAATCAGGCTGAGGCAGGCGATGGCGGAGGAACAGGGCCCTGTTGTTTGCCTTAAACCGTTGATTGTGAGCGAAAAAAGCAAAGCCTGCGTACCCTTCCGTAACGGGCGCGCAGGCCTTGTCTGCAGAATGAGGAAGCGGATTGAGTAGGAAAATCCCCACCGGTTTTCTATACCAATGCCGGCTCCGGATGGTGCAATACCGCTTCGGTCCGTCCGGGGTACACTTCCAAAGCCTTTTCGAGGCAGTCCATGGCAGCAGCCAGGTCAGTTACGTTCAGTACATAGGCAAGGCGGACTTCATTGCGGCCCAGTCCGGGTGTGCCATAAAAGCCGGTAGCCGGGGCCAGCATCACGGTTTTTCCCTCGTGCTCGAAGGACTCCAGCAGCCACTGGCAGAACCGGTCGCTGTCATCGATGGGCAACCGGGCGATGGCATAAAAAGCACCGCCGGGCATCGGGCAGTATACGCCGGGCATGCGATTGAGCCGCTCCACCAGCAGGTTGCGCCGGAGCAGGTATTCCGCTTTGGGGGCGTCGAAATAAGTGGGCGGCAGGTCCAGTGCGGCTTCCCCCATGATCTGGGCAAGTCCGGGCGGGGACAGGCGGGCCTGGGCAAACTTCAGGGCGGCGGCATATACAGCCGCATTGCGGGTAACCAGGGCGCCGAGGCGGGCACCGCAGGCGCTGTACCGTTTGGAGATCGTATCCATCACCACCACGTGCTCGTCAAGGCCTTCCAGCTGCAGGGCCGACAGGGCTTCGCCTTCATAGGCAAACTCGCGGTAGGCCTCGTCGGAAAAAAGGTACAGGTTGTGCTGCCGGCAGATGGTCCGCAGGGCCTCCATTTCGGCACGGCTGTACAGGTAGCCCGTAGGGTTGTTGGGGCTGCAGATGACGATGGCTTTGGTGCGGGGGGTGATCACCTGTTCAAAGGCGGCGATCGGGGGCAGGGCAAAGCCCTCTTCGATCCGCGAAGTGATCGGCACCACTTTCACCCCGGCCGTTACGGCAAAGGAGTTATAGTTGGCGTAGAACGGTTCCGGGATGATCACTTCATCGCCGGGGTTCAGGCAGGTCATAAAGCCGAACAGGATGGCTTCGGACCCGCCGGTGGTCACCAGGATCTGCTCGTGGGTGACCTGGATGCCCAGGCTCTTATAGTATTGAACCAGCTTGCGGCGGTAGCTTTCATTGCCGGCACTGTGGCTGTATTCCAGTACGGGAATGTCGGCATTGCGCACGGCATTCAGCAGGGAAGGAGGAGTTTCGATATCGGGCTGGCCAATGTTCAGGTGGAACACCCGGGTGCCCTTGCGTTTGGCCGCTTCCGCGAACGGCACCAGCTTTCGGATCGGAGAGGCCGGCATGTCGTGGCCCCGTTGGGAAATAGTAAGCATAATGCGAAGATAAGTGGTACTTGTAGTATTCGTTGTATTGG
>DATAGL010000758.1:0-2885 GCA_036263755.1 Chitinophagaceae bacterium
TGAAGCTCGAAGGTTCGGTCAATAACCTGCTCAACAAAATGTATGCTACGCGGCGCGCTTCCGGCTACCCCGGCCCGGGCCTGCTGACCGCTGACGGCCGGGCGTTCTACCTGACGGTGGGCGTGACTTTATAAGCGGAAGGGAAATATTCAATACTCAATATTCAATTTTCAAGTTGCAAGGAGGACCTCAAAGGTTCCTGCCCGGGTCGGTGTGTTGTCGGTACTGCCTTGAACCTTAAGCATTGAGCATTGCATATTGAATATTTTCTTCTCTCTATATTCCCGTCCGTCAGTTACACATTTAAGCTTTTCTGCATATGCGCACCCGGGGTGAATTGCTTACCTTTGCCCCCATTTTTATTACCGATTAATCTTGGCATATGGCCGCCCGATACAAAGAGTTCAAGCAGCTGAACCTGCCTTCCATCGAAAAGGAAATCCTTCAGCGGTGGGAGCGGGAAGAGGCGTTTCAGAAAAGCATGGCCCTGCGCGAAGGGGCCGAACCGTTCGTTTTTTATGAAGGCCCGCCCAGCGCCAACGGGATGCCGGGCATTCACCACGTTATTTCCCGTACGCTGAAGGACCTCGTTTGCCGCTACAAAACGATGCAGGGCTTCCTGGTACAGCGCAAAGGCGGCTGGGATACCCATGGCCTGCCGGTAGAGCTGGGCGTGGAGAAAGAGCTGGGCATCACCAAGGAAGACATCGGCAAAACGATCTCCGTGGCCGATTACAACCAGAAATGCCGCGAGGCCGTGCTCCGCTACAAGGACAAGTGGGACGAGCTGACCACCAAGATGGGTTATTGGGTCGACCTGCAACAGCCGTATATCACCTTTACCAACGATTATATTGAAAGCCTCTGGTGGTGCCTGAAGGAGCTCTACAACAAGGGCCTGCTTTATAAAAGCGTATCCATCCAGCCCTATTCGCCCGGTGCCGGCACCGGCCTGTCCTCGCACGAGCTGAACCAGCCCGGCACCTATAAAATGGTGAAGGATACTTCGGCCACCGTGCTCTTTAAAGCGGTGCAGAACGAAAAGACCGGGTTCCTGTTCGACGCTATTGCTAATTCCCAAAACCCAATTCCAAACACCGCAGGCGAAAACGGTTTACTGGATTCTTTGGCCGTTTATTTCATGGCCTGGACCACCACGCCCTGGACCCTTCCTTCCAACCTGGGCCTGACGGCGGGACCAAATATCGATTACGTGCTGGTGCGCACCTTCAACCCGTACACCCATGAGCTGCAGTACGTGGTGCTGGCCAAAGCCCTGGTAGGTAAATACCTCAAGCCCGAAGGGGAAAACGGCGACTTTGAAGGGTTTACCCCCGAACAGAAGGTTGTTCCCTGGCAGGTGCTGAAGGAATTCAAGGGCCGGGATATTGAACATGCGGAATACGAGCCGCTGCTGCCGTACCCTGCCAACTCCCTCGAAGCGGTACAGGCCATCACGCCCGGCGCCCGCCCCTGGCGCGTACTGCTGGGCGATTTCGTTACCACCGAAGACGGTACGGGCATCGTGCATACGGCCCCGGCCTTCGGTGCTGATGACTTCCGGGTAGGTCAGAAATACGGGATCGGCATCCTTACCCTGGTGGACCGGGAAGGCAAGTTCGTGGACGGACTCGGCGAGTTCAGCGGACGGTTTATTAAAGATTATAAAGGCCATCCCGATTACGTGGACGTGAACGTGGACATTTCGGTCAAGCTCAAAAAGGAAGGCCGCGCCTTCAAGGTGGAGAAATACGAGCATAGCTACCCGCACTGCTGGCGCACTGACAAACCGGTGGTCTACTACCCGCTGGATGCCTGGTTCATCAAAACGACCGCCCTGCGCGACCGGATGGTGGAACTGAACAAGACCATCCGGTGGAAGCCCGCCGCTACCGGCACGGGCCGCTTCGGCAACTGGCTGGAGAACATGGTGGACTGGAACCTGAGCCGCTCGCGGTACTGGGGTACCCCGCTGCCGATCTGGCGCACCGAGGCCGGATCGGAAGAAAAATGCATCGGCTCCGTTGAAGAGCTGAACGCCGAGATCCGGAAAGCAAGTGAAGTACTGGGCGGCGACGTCAATAAAAATTACCTGCATGACGGCATCCTGGACCTGCATAAGCCCTATGTGGACGAAGTGGTGCTCGTTTCCGAAAGCGGCAAGCCCATGCACCGCGAACCCGACCTTATCGACGTATGGTTTGATTCGGGCGCCATGCCTTACGCCCAGTGGCATTACCCCTTCGAGAACAAGGAGGCTTTCGGGCAGAAGTTCCCGGCCGACTTTATCGCCGAGGGCGTGGACCAGACCCGCGGCTGGTTTTACACCCTGCATGCCCTGGGCGCCCTGCTGTTCGACAGCGTGGCCTATAAGACCGTGGTGTCGAACGGGCTGGTGCTGGACAAGAACGGGAACAAGATGAGCAAGCGGCTCGGCAACGTGGTGGATCCGTTCAAAACCATAGAAGAGTACGGCGCCGACGCTACGCGCTGGTACTTGATCACCAACGCTTCGCCCTGGGACAACCTGAAATTCGATATCGAAGGCATCCGCGAAGTACAGCGGAAGTTCTTCGGTACCCTGTACAATACCTACCAGTTCTTTGCGCTGTATGCCAATGTGGACGGCTTCACCTTTAAGGAAGCCTATGTGCCTGTGGAACAGCGGCCCGAGATCGACCGCTGGATCCTGTCGAGCCTGCATACGCTGGTAAAAAGGGTGACGGCCGCGTTCGAGGACTATGAGCCCACGCAGGCCGGCCGCCTCATCGAGGACTTTGTGGACGAGCACCTGAGCAACTGGTATGTGCGCCTCTGCCGGCGCCGCTTCTGGAAGGGGGAATACGAGGGGGACAAGATCTGTGCTTACCAGACGTTATATGAGT
>DATAGL010000759.1:0-4863 GCA_036263755.1 Chitinophagaceae bacterium
CGATCCATTCCCCCTTCCAATCGGAAGGCTGCAGGGCGGCGGTTTCAAAAAAGGCAGGCGCCGACCAGCCGGATGCCTGCCCGGCAGCATCATAAACCTGCACGCTCCAGTAGTAGCGGGTAAAGGGTTGCAGGGGTTTGCCCGCATAAGCTATATGCAGGTTATCACCGGAGGGGGTTTTTCCGGATTGCCATTCACCGCCCTGCCCTTTGCGCACCTCCGCCTCCGATCGTCCGACCACCAGCTCATAAGCCGTTTGCCGGGCACCGCGTTGCCCGCTTGTCAGGTTCCAGCTGAAACGGGGATGGGGTCCGGAAACAGTCAGTGGGTTCTGCGCATATTCAGTGGTCAGCCGTTCGGCAACCAATTCGGGAGGAACAGCGCCGGCCACCACGCAAAAATGCAGCGTGCAAAGCATCAGGGTACAGCATAGCAATCGGTAGCGATTCAGCATGATCAGCAAATAAATAAAAGGGTTCTGAAAATGAGTACGGGACCGGTACCCGGAAGGACAATCTTTCTTCCCTCCGGCTCTTTTAAAGATACCGGTTCTTTACCGGTTTAGGGCCCCCTCCTTCCGGCATCCTTAAATGTAAATCTGAAGAATTGCCCGGGTATCATGGTGTGTCATGAGAAGCACTGTGCACTGATTTTATGTAAGGACTTCATCCAAACGGAACAGGACCTTTTCTTTCTGCATAAAAAAGAAGCTCCCCGCGAAGGAGGAGCCACTTGTTTTGCTATATGAAAAAAGAATGCACGGGATCAATAGCCGGGATTTTGCACAATGTTCGGGTTGCGGCTGGTTTCCGCAGAGGGGATCGGGAAATACAGGTGGTGGGGCATGAACTCCATGCGGTCGGCCACCTGTGAAGAAAAGAAAGCATTGTTCAGCGTGATGAAACCGGCCATGTGCCAGCGCCGCAGGTCGAACCAGCGGTGGCCTTCACCGGCCAGTTCGCGCAGGCGTTCATCCATGATCCATTGCTGGATGGTGGTTTTGTTCGTTTCCCCGGTGTTCAGGTCGGCGGGCAGGGTGCCGTTGCCGCGGGCGCGGGCGCGCACCTGGTTGATCAGTTCAATGGCCTGCGCAGTGGAACCGCCCGATTGCAGCACGGCTTCGGCCTTCAGCAGCAGTACGTCGGCCAGCCGCAGCACACGGGTATTGTTCAGAGACAGCACAGCGCCGTCCAGCGCATCGCCGTTCACCACGTACTTGACGATATGGGTTTTTCCTTCATTCAGTGTAAAGAGGATCCGCGGGTCGGCCGCTTCAAAAGCGTTGGACAGCTTTTCGGTCGGCAGGTAGCGGCCGCCGCCCATATAGGTACCGGCGCCATCATAGAACATCTGGTAATACGACCCGGCCACACCGCAATCGCACACGTCGTTTCCGAGCCAGGCATTCTGTCCCTGGCCGATCAGGTTCTTGCCGCCCTGGAACTCGAACAGGGATTCGCTGTTGTTCTCCGTGGTCACCGAGAAATTGTCATTGAAGTTGGTGGTCAGGCTGGCTCCGGTGATCCGGTCGAAGGCGGCGATGGCCGCCTGGTAGTCGGCTGCATTCTTGCTGATGTTCCCGCGGAAAACAAGGGCCTTGCCCAGCATTCCATTGGCGGAGTTGGCGGTAACCCGTCCTTTGTTGATGTCGTTCCAGCTGGGCGGAAGCAGGGCAGCCGCTCGGGTAAAATCCTTGATGGCCTGGTCAAGGAGCTCTGTGCCTTTGGAGGAAGGCAGGTTGAACTCTGCCGTGGACTTGGGTACAATGGTATCTACCGGCGCCGTTCCGAACACGTTGAACAGCATAAAATGCGAAAAGCCGCGCAGGAAAAGGGCTTCCCCTTCATTGAACTTTTTCATGCCCGGTGTTTTGAAAAGATCATCCGGGGCGACAGCCAGTTTTTCCAGCACCTTATTGGCTCTTCCGTTGAGGAAGTAGGCGCTTTTGAAAAACTCGTTCAGCTTCCCGTTGCCTTCCGATAGGCCTTTGAAGATCTCATAGGAATCGCCGCCGTTGATCGTCATATCATCGCCGGGCAGCATCCACACCTGCTGCTGGGCCGAGCCGAAACCGGTAGCGCTGGAAGCGGAATAAAAATCGGTCAGTGCCGCATACACACCCAGGATGGCGGAACGGAATTCGGCTTCCGAAGTGAAATAAGTGCCTTCGCTCTGGGTGGGCGGGGCAATATCCAGGGCTTTATCATTACAGGCCAGGTATGCCACAGAGAAAGACAGGGCCCCGGCAAGGATCTTTATTTTATATCGGTTCATCTTTTCTTATTTACGGTTGGGTTTAAAATCCGGCTTTAACGCCTACGAGGAACTGACGGGTACTGGGGAAGAGGTCGTTTTCAGGATCCAGGCCCGTATAATCGGTAAGGGTGAACAGGTTGATGCCGCTGACATAGAGGCGCAGGTTCTGCACCGCCCCGGCGGTCCGGTCAATCAGCTTTTTCGGGAAATTATATCCGATCTGGAGGTTCTGCAGCCGCAGGTAACCGGCATTTTCCACGAACCGGTCGGAGAAGCGGAGGTTGCTGTTCGGATCGCCGTACACCGCCCGCGGCATGGTGTTGGACTTGTTGTTTTCCGTCCAGGCGTTCAGCACCGAAGTGAAGAGGTTCCGGCCAAAGCCGTTCATGCCTTCCCCGGCGGCACGTACGCCGTTGTAGCGCTGTACATCGCCTCTTCCCTGGAAGAACACCGACAGGTCGAATCCTTTCCAGGCAGCACTGGTGGTAAAGCCATAGAAATAACCCGGAATGGTTTTGCCGAGGTAGGTCTGGTCGTTTTCATTCACCAAGGAGTCGATCTTCAGGTTGCGGTCGGTAGAACCGGGACGCGGCGCACCATACAGGTTTTGGAAATAGATATCGCCCGGACGCTGCTGGCGCGACAGCACATCGCGTTGCGACTGGTTCCATTTATCGATTTCACCCTGTGTCTGGAAAATGCCGCCCATTTTGTACCCGTGAATGAAGCCGATGGGATAGCCTACTTCCAGCCCGGCTCCGCGCAGGGCGGTATTGCCCAGCAGGGACAACACTTCATTGTGAACCGTGGAGAAATTGGCATTCACGGAAAAGTTCACTTCTCCGAAATTCTTGTTGTACCCGGCCTGGAATTCGAAGCCGCGGTTGAGCACTTCGGCAATGTTCAGGTCGGCCCTGCCCGCAAAGCCGGTGCTGGGTGTGAGTTCTACGCTCTGAATAATGCCTTTGGTGCGGCGGTTGTAATACTCCACGGTCAGCGACAGGCTGTTGTTGAACAGCATGGCATCAAAACCGATGTTGCCGGAGTACACTTTTTCCCAGGTCAGGGGCTCGTTCGGGAACGTGGTGAAGGCGATGCCGCGGTTGTTGAACTGTCCGCCCGTTCCCAGGTTATAGGAAGGGGGCACCACGCCGGCGATGGAAAGGTATTTCCAGCCCGGGGTGGTTTGTTCGTTACCGAGCAGGCCGTAGCCGGCGCGGAGCTTCAGGTCGTTCAGGAAGCTCAGTCCCTGCATGAAGGGCTCAGCCGAAAGACGCCAGGCTACGGAAGCCGCAGGGAAAGTGGCCCACTGCCGGCCCGGGGCAAAGCGGGAAGACCCGTCGCGGCGCACGACACCGTCGAAGTAGTACCGGTTGTTGTAATTATAAGAGATCCGGCCGAGGTAACCGATGAGTGCATAGGCACCGCGCATTTCGTAATAGGCGCGTTCCTTTCCGCTCACCGAAAAATACCGGAGGGTCGGATCATTGGTAAGAATGCTGCGTTCGGCGCCGTTGCCGGTCCATTTGTAATTCTGCTGGGAAGCATCGAGAGTGATGTTGACATTATGAAGGCCGAAGCTTTTCAGGTAATCTACGTTTACAGCCTTCTGCAGGTTCACGGTATTGCTGTTCCCGAAATTGATCATATCGGGCCGGGTACCGGCCACCGGGTCAACGGTCCCGTTAAAAGGATTCTGGGGATTCTCACCGAACCACCAGTTGTCAAAGGAGCGCCAGCCGCGGCCGGCGATGTTCAGCTGCTGGCCGCTGACCGAACCTTTGATGCGCAGGCCGGTAACGGGCTGCAGCTGCAGGAAGGCGCTTCCGATGGCGGTTGGTGTACTTCACTGCGGTTGCTGGTGGCCAGATTGCCGAGTACATTGCTATAGGCTACATATTGCTTTGCATACAGGGTGGAGGTATTGAACACGGTCGGCGTGATTTCTCCGTTGAGGGCCCAGAGGGGTGCATACCCGTAAGGACCGTTGGGGTCGTAGATCTGCTGCCAGGGGGCCGCCCGCCAGACATCGAGGCTGACCGGTGCATCCCCGTTCTTTACTTTCTGCTGCACACCGCGCAGGTTCAGGCCGGCTTCCAGGTACTTTCCGATCTTCGAGTTCAGGTTGGTGGAAAGGCTGTACCGCTCTGCATGGTAGCCGACAAACGGGCCATCGTTATTGGCATAGCCTAGGGAAAAGTTGTAGGTGGAGTTCTCGCTGCCGCCGCTTGCGCGCACGTTGTAATTCTGCAGCTTCGATTCCTGGTTGATCACCGCATTCTGCCAGTCGTACGTTTGCCGGTTGCCGATGTAATTCGGGTTGGCGGGATCCCAGAGCGGGCCGAAAAATTCGGCCTGCCCGATCGGTTTGGGCACGCCGTTGCTCATGTCGGGATAAGCGTTGTAGGCATCGGTATAGAACTTGACATACTGCTGCGTGTTCAGCACGTCGAAGGTTTTCGGAATATCCTGCGTTCCGTACAAGGCATCGAAATCCACGCGCACCCGGCCGCGGCGGCCGGTTTTCGTGGTCACCAGAATCACGCCGTTGGCAGCGCGCACCCCGTACACGGCAGAAGCCGATGCGTCTTTCAGTACCGTTATTGA
>DATAGL010000760.1:0-5733 GCA_036263755.1 Chitinophagaceae bacterium
AACAGGGTAGCATCGATACCGGCGTTATAGGTGATCACCGACATCCATTTCAGGTCGGGGTTGCCCACGTTGCGGGGAATACCGCCGCCACCGAAAGGTCCTTCCGTAAGCAGGCGGATGTTGGTGGTATAGGCATTCGCCCCGATACTCTGGTTGCCTACGGCTCCGGCACCCAGGCGCAGCTTCAGGTAGGAAACCGGGCGCAGGTTTTCCATGAAGCCTTCGTTGGAGAGCGTCCAGGCCAGCGAGGCGGCCGGGAAATAACCCACGCGGTTGTTCGCACCGAAGGAAGAGGAGCCGTCGCGGCGGATGGTGGCTTCCAGCGCATAGCGGCGGTCAAAAGAATAATTGACGCGGGCGAAGTAGGATTCCATTCTCCAGTTGCCGGCGCCGGCGCCGATGGTTTCACCGGAGTTGTTGCCGGATGCGCCTACCGCCAGTGAAGGCAGGTTCAGGGTCAGGTTGTCGCGGCTGGCCTGGAGATTATCCCAGCGCGAAGCCTGCGCTTCGTGGCCCACCGTGGCGTAAATGTTATGGTCGCCGAACGAACGGGTATAATTCAGATAGGTCTTGAAGGCCCAGTACAGGCTGTTGTTCCGCTCCTCGCGCAGCCGGCTCGGGCTGAGGATGATCGGGTTGCTCTTCAGGCTGTCGTTGGTGACATAGGGCTGGAAAGCCTTGTTGCTGGCCAGCGTAAAGTCATAGTTCACTTCATTGCGCAGGGTGAGTCCTTTGATGAGGTCGAGGTCGGCATAAATTGCGCCCACGGCCTTGGACTGTACCGAGCGCACATCACGCAGGGTGGCCAGGGCCACCGGGTTGCGGGGGTTCCCGAAGTTGATGCCGCCTACCGCCGCCGTGGAAGAAAAGCCTCCGTCGAACGTTCGGATCGGGGCTGCAGGGCTGTTGTACAGCACAACCGATGTGATGGCGTCAAAGCCGTTGGTCAGCGAGATCTGCTGGTCTGTGCGCGACAGGTTGGTGGAGATACCGGCACGCAGCCAGCTTTTTACCTGGTGGTCCAGGTTCATCCGGACCGCATAGCGCTTGAAGCCGGAATTGATAATAGTGCCGGACTGATCGTAATAGTTCCCGGAAAAGTAGTAGTTGGTTTTGCCCTGGCCACCGGAAAAGGAAAGCTGGTGGTTCTGGGTATTGCCGGTCTGGAAGATGGCGTCCTGCCAGTCGGTACCATGACCCAGCAGGGAGGGGTCGCGGAACTCACCGGTAGAGTCCATGCCGTCGCCGGCCGCACGCACTTCACCCACCAGGGAGTTCAGGTAGGTGGCATACTGGCGCAGGTTCATCACGTCGAGTTTGCGGGGTACCCGGGCCCAGCCGTAATAGGTATCATACGTGATCTTACCTTCGCCGGCGCGGCCGCGCTTTGTCTGGATCAGCACCACGCCGTTGGCAGCCCGCGAACCGTAGATAGCCTGCGCCGAAGCGTCTTTCAGGATGTCGATGGAAGCAATATCGGAAGGGTTCAGCGTGGCCAGCACGCTCTGGCCGGTCTGACCGGAGCCGCCGCCCAGCACGTTCTGGTCCAGGGAGGAGGTAGTTGCGTTGATGGGTACACCGTCAATGACGTACAGGGGTTCGTTACCGCCTGTAGCCTGGGTGATTCCGCGTACGCGCACCGAAATGCCGCCACCCGGCTGGCCGCCGTTGGAGTTTACGGTAACACCGGCCACCTTACCCTGGAGGGCCTGGTCGGCACCGGCCACCGGAAGATTTTTAATGTCTTTTTCGCTGACCGAAGAAATCGCTGTGGTGACATCGGCCCGGCGGCGGGTGCCGTAGCCGACCACCACCACTTCGTTCAGCTTTGCATCGGAAACCTTAAGGGAAACCGTGATGCTGGAGCGGCCGTTAATGGCTACTTCCTGGCTTTGCATGCCCACGTAGGAAACGGTCAGGGTGGTGGTGCCGGGTGCCACGGCAATACGGAAGGCGCCATTGGCATCGGTAGTGGCCCGTGCCCGGCCGCCTTTTTCGGCAACGGTGGCACCGGAGAGCAGGTTACCGTTTTCGTCGGAGATAATGCCGGAGATCGTTCGGTCCTGTGCAAAGGAACCGAGCAGGGAGCATGCACACAACAGGGTCATGAGCACATTCAAGAGTCCTTTTTTACCCATATAGCAAGATTTATTATTGCGGTTCAAAACTATCCCTATAGGGAAGGCTCCCCTAGTATTATTTTACCTAATGCTTATATTATTTTCATTCTCTTTTCACCAGATAAATTGCAAATGGTTCTATCACCAGCTACCCGCAGTAGTTACAACCGGTTTGGTTATAATATATTTATCCGTCCAATGTGATACTATTTTTACCGGTATTTAGTACTTTACGGATAAATAACGATCAGTACCGGCCGGCTGCCACCCGGCATACCCACCGGCGACCGTTCAAAACTGCGCTGTATGAAAGAGCAAATCCTGAAAGAAATCATCCCGCTGACCCAGAGCGACTGCTTTACGGTATTCAGCCGGGTAAAGACCCATTTTGATTTTCCGATCCATTTTCACGACGAGTATGAGCTGAACCTGATCGTCAACGGGGCGGGTGCCCAGCGGGTGGTCGGGGACCATATCGGGGTGATTGATGATGTAGAGCTGGTGCTCGTTGGTCCCAATCTGCAGCATGCCTGGTTCACCCACCAGTGCGCCGGCACGGAGATCCGCGAAGTGACCATTCAGTTTCACAAGGATTTCATTGATGAGAAAATGCTCAAGCGCAACCAGCTTTCCTTTATCCGCCGGATGTTCGAGCAGTCGGCCCGCGGCATCCTGTTTTCCCGCGAAACCGCCCGCCAGCTGATCGGACGGGTGCAGGGCCTGAACCAGAAGCATGGCTTTGACGGGGTGCTGGAACTGCTTTCCATTCTGCACGACCTTTCCGTGTCGCGCAACCTGCAGCTCCTTTCCGACGCTACGTTCACCCAGACCCGGATTTCTTCCTTTAACAGCCGCCGGGTGGAAAAAACCATGGAATACATCGGGCAGAATTACGACAAAGCCATTACGCTCGGCGAAGTATCGCGGATCGCCAATATGACGCCGACGGCTTTCAGCCGCTTCTTTAAGGCCCGCACCGGAACCAATTTCATCGACAGCTTAAATGAAGTGCGGCTGGGTCATGCCGCACGCCTGCTCATAGAAACCACCGGGAGCATTTCTGAGGTGGCCTACAGCTGCGGCTTTAACAACATTGCCAACTTCAACCGGATTTTTAAGAAGAAAAAAGGCTGTACCCCGAAGGAGTTCCGCGAGAATTACAGCAAGACGGCGGGGGTGAGGGTCTTCATTTGATGTACGATGTACGATTGACGATGTACGATTGACGATTTAGTTGTCAATGGAAGACATGCTACTGCCTGCAGCAGCAGCTACTCCATTAATGATGAAATGAATACAAATCGTAAATCGTTAATCGTAAATCGTCAATCCATTGAGTAAAGAAAAAGAAAATCCCCGCCAGCTGGCGGGGATCAACATTTTGAACGGCGGTTTACGTACTAAAAATTGGTGCGTGTTTTTCAGGAAGGTCGCTTGTGGTTTTCTTCGGATAACGGATAATGGAAAAAAGAAGTTGATCGATACTGGATTTTTGTGTTTTGGTTTTCACAGGTCGGATGTAACAAGTTGTTACGAACGGTTCGGTTTTTTTGGTCGGTTTTTCGGATACGGTCTGGTTTTCAAAAGGATCGGGTTCGGTTTTTCTGGACGTTGGATCTGGTTTTTCGGTTTTTCAGGATTCGGATCGGTTCTTACAGGATTTTGGTTTTGGCTTTCTCAGGATCTGGATCATTGGTTTTTTTCGGATACCGGACGATTGATGTGTGCATCAATCAACTTCTGACACAAACTTACACCGGCAAAGCAGCCTGTACAAGGGCAAAACTGCCCTTTTTCCCGGAGATGGATTTTACGGTTCCGATCGGAAGATTGCGCAGATACGGTTCGTAATTTTACGAAGAAGTGGTATTGGTGGTATTGGTGATATTGGTGGTATTGGTGGTAATGGTAGTATGGGTAAGAATAGCAGGTTCGTATTTCATTGCTGACCAAAGAGAAAGCTGAAAAACCTTTTCCCTATTCATTGTTCCAATAGAACGACATTTCCATATCCAAATGCAAATCTCCGATACCCCTTCGAAAACAACCAATACCACTAATACCACTAGTACCACTAATACTACCAGCACTACCAGCACAACCAACACAACCAATACCGCTCATCCATCACACCGCCAGCAGCGAACACCCCCGCACATCCGAATGATCGATCCGGCCGGCAATTTCGAAGGAGCCGTCGGGATGCAGGCGGCACAGGTCGTCGGTGGCAATAAAGGAGCAGGAATGCAGGTTGGCCAGGTCGATGATGCTGGCAGCGCCGGACCGGGTGGCGGGGCCTTCGGCATGGAGGGCAAAGGGATCGTCTTCCTCCCTTAACAGCACTTTCATCCAGGGCGGGGTCCCGAACCGCCCCGCTCCTGCCGAATAAGCCTGCGACAGCAGTTCAGTCATCCCGTATTCGGAATGCACGGCCGGAACACCGAAAGCCGCCTGCAGCCGCTCATGCACTTCGGAGCGCAGCAGTTCCTCCCGCCGGCCCTTCATGCCGCCGGTCTCCATCAGGAGGGTATGGCGCAGGGGCATGGGGTAGCGTTCCGCAAAATCCAGCAGGGCGTACGTGACCCCGATCAGCAGGGTGGGCTGGCCGGCCGCCTCCAGGGTTTGCAGGGTTTGCGCCAGCCGTTCGTGGTCGTGCAGGTAAAAGCCGCTGAGCGGGTGGCCGCTGTCGCCGATGAGCCGGTCCACCATATACACCAGGGATGACCCGCCCCGCTCAAGGTAAGCCGGCAGGAGCCCGAGCAGGCAATAGCGGGAAGGGGCTCCGTAGAACTGTTCAAAGGCCTGCCGGAAGCTGCGCTCGTACAGGGCGAGGCTCCGCACCTCGTGCCGGCTGGTGGCAGCGCCGGTAGTACCGCTGCTCGTAAACACGGCTTCCGGCGTGAAATCGCCATCGCGTACCGCCTGGGTTTTGAAAAAGGAAATGGGGAGAAAGGGAATGTCTTGCCACTGGTGCACATTCCCGGGATGACGGCCCAGCACGGAGCAGAAAGACCGATACACCGAATTATGATGATATTGATAATAAAAGACCCGAACCGCCGTTTTGTAGAGGTCTTGCGGCGCTTGCAGGGTAAAGGCCTGCTGCAGCAGATCGGCCGCTTTAGGTATTTCCATAGGCTTGTCCTAAATTTGAAAGAGCATTACTGTATGAAAAAAATCGCATTCTTCCTTCTTTTGACCGGCACGGTGCTGGCCTGCAGCAAAGATAAATTCCAGACCAAACCGCAGCTCAGGCTGAAGTCACATTCCGGCGTGGTGGCGAACAACCAAGAATCCTTTTTCCAGGCCATCGTGGAATATACCGATAAAGAAGGCGATATCCAGGACTCCTTTTACTTTAAAAAAACCCGGATCAATCTGCGGGAAACCGCGGTGAGCGATTCGGACTTTTATTTCAAAGTGCCCGAGTTCCCGGCCCGTACCCAGGGTGAACTCCAGGTTTCCATCCCCGGAACGGCCATGGCGGCCTCTACCAACCCGCGGATCCCGGGCTCCGACCCCGCCGTAAACGAGAACGACACACTGATCGTGAAGATGGTGGCCCGTGATAAGGCCGGCAACTGGAGCGATACCCTGATCATTAACAACGTGG
>DATAGL010000761.1:0-4656 GCA_036263755.1 Chitinophagaceae bacterium
GCTTTCGGCACTGATCCCTGCCCCCGTAAGTACCACCAGTTTCTTGGCCATAAGCAAAAATAAGCGGTCGCCCCCTGTTCCTCAAAGGCCACGGTAAAGGCCGGCCGGTTCATTTTGGACTTTTATTTGTATGGAATCCTGCAAATGAAAGTCTTATGGCAGAACATAATTTTGAGATCCTGGTAGACAAAGTACCGTATATGGTGCATGTGGTTCCGTTTTCCTTCAACACCGAAACCCGCTTCCGGGTCAGCTACAACGGCGGGGAAGAACACGTATTCACCTGGGACAGCAGCCTGGGCCGCCTGACGGCGATCAACGATGAGGCGGCTACCATGCCGGACGACCTGGAGGTTGCCATTGCCGACCGGCTGCAATCCGGTAAGTACAATTAGACTATTAAAAATGAATGGCCCGGAACGGCAGAATTTTCTGCAGTTCCGGGCCATTTCTTTATAACAAACAGAAGCGGTCTTATTCCGCTTCTTTTACCTTCTGAATCAGTTGCTGCAGCCGGTGCTTCACAGGATGATCTCCTTCAGTAATGGCTGTACCATCCACCAAGATAAGCTCCGGTACGGAACTCCCGCTTTCATTGCGCATCAGTCGCGCGGTATAAACATGATTCTAGCCGGCGGTGATCCGGTAAGCCGCATATTTTCCTTCCAGCTGGATGAGGGTAATCAAATGGTTCATAAAATAGTTTTACGATGTGTCATGCTACCTTTATAGGACCGGCTATTCATACTATCGTTTAATGCGGACCTGCAAAAGAGGGTATCTTTAAGGAATGAGTCAGGATGCATCCGGCAGGACCGCTATTGTCCTAGGGGCCACAGGCCTCGTGGGTTCGGCTTTAACCGACCAACTGGTGGAGGATACCCGGTTTGATAAGGTAGTCCTGCTGCTGCGGCGCCCGCCGGACCGGAAACATCCTAAACTGGAAGTGCATGAGGTGGATTTTGACCGGCCGGAAGCCTGGAAACACCTGGTGGTCGGTGATGTCCTGTTTTCAGCCCTGGGTACCACCCTGAAGCAGGCCGGCTCCAAAGAAGCACAGTACCGGGTCGATTACACGTACCAGTTCTCGGCCGCCGAAGCCGCTTCCCGGAACGGAGTGCCTTCGTATGTGCTGGTCTCCTCTGCCGGCGCTTCAGAGCGTTCCTTTATTTTCTATTCCAGGATGAAGGGGTCACTGGAACACGCCGTCCGCTCGCTCCCCTTCCGAAAAATCAGCATCATCCAACCCGGGTTGCTCACCGGCCCGCGGCAGGTACCGCGTGGCGGGGAAGCGATCGCCCTGCGCCTGCTGAATGTGCTGCACCATCTTCCCGGACTCTCCGGGCAAAAGCCGATTGAGGGTGCCCGGGTGGCAAAGGCAATGATCCAGGCTTATTTCCGCCAGACGGAAGCCGTACAGGTCTTTTCCCTGGGCCAGGTATTCGAGCTGGCGGAAGGCCGGTTATAATGCCTACTGGACATCTTCCCCCTTCTTTTCTCCATAGGTGTCCTCGGCCGTTTCCCCTAATTTTGAGCAAACGGGCAAACTACCGTTTTCGTATAACCATTACCGTATGCAACAGAATATAAATGTCGGACTGATCGGCTATGGCATGGCCGGCCGGGTATTCCACGCCCCCACCCTCACCTGCGTGCCCGGCCTGACGCTGTCCAAAGTGCGCGAAACAAAGGAGGACAACATCCGTATCCTCAATACGCGTTATCCCGGAACAACGCTAGTGCCCGACAGCCGGGCTATTTTTGAAGATCCGGAAATTGACCTGGTTGTCATTGCCACGACCAACGCTACGCACTATCCGCTGGCCAAGGAAGCCCTGGAGGCCGGTAAACATGTGGTAGTGGACAAGCCTTTTACCATCCGTTCCGCGGAAGCGGAGGAACTGATCCGGCTGGCGAAGGATAAGGGCAAAATGTTATCGGTATACCATAACCGGCGGTTTGCTTCCGATGCGCGGACGGCCCGGAAGGTGATCGAAAGCGGTGTCCTGGGGCGGCTGGTAGAATACGAAGTACATTTCGACCGCTGGCGCAATGCACTGCGGCCGGGTGCCTGGCGCGAAGAAAACATCCCCGGGTCCGGTATCTGGTACGACCTGGGCTCGCACCTGGTAGACCAGGTACAACACCTGTTCGGGCTACCCCAGGCCGTCACAGCCGACCTGCGCATCCAGCGCACAGGTGCGCGCACCATCGACAACTTTAGCGTAGTGCTTCATTACCCGGAACTTAAAGCCACGCTCCGCTCTTCTTTCCTCGTGCGGGAGCCGTTGCCCACGTATATCCTGCTGGGGGAGCAGGGTTCGTTTATCAAGTATGGAATCGACATACAGGAAGACGCACTGAAAGAAGGCAAGATCCCAACGGAAGAAGCCGGTTGGGGGGCAGAACCCGAAAGTATCTGGGGAATCCTGAATACGGAAATCCAGGGCATGCCCTTCCGGGGCAAGATCGAGAGCGAAACCGGCAATTACGTGGATTATTACCAGAACATTTACGATGCCCTTACCGGACAGGCGGAACTGCTGGTCAAACCCGAAGAAGCCCGACATACGATCCGTATCATTGAATGGGCCATGCAAAGCAGCGAGGAGCGCCGTACGATTGAATGCGATTGGAGCAGGTGAGTTTTGAGTTTATTGTTTGGAGTTTTTAGTTACACGCAGGGCTAAGAAGAAAAGGAATCAGGAAGTTTGGCTAACCGGTTCGACGGGTTATGCTATCCGGTTGTGCAGGACTAAAAATTTCTTCCGGTACGATGAAACCATAACGCCAAACTACAAACCCCAATCCATAAACTAACGGCTCATGCCCGCGTGCTCCAGAATGATCTTCCATTGCTCTTCTGAAACGGTGCCCACGGAAAGACGGCCGAGTCGCAGCAGGTCCATCTGGGCCAGCCGGGGATCTTCCTTGATGGTTTTAAGGGAAACGGGCTTTTTAAGGCGCTTCAGCGGCTTCAGGTCCACGGCGACCCAGGCTTCCTCATCGGTAGTGGGGTCTTGATAGGCTTCACGCACAACCTGTGCAATACCCACTATTTCCAGGCCTTCGTTGGAGTGATAAAAGAAAACCTCCTCCCCTTTTTTCATGGCCCGGAGGTTATTGCGGGCCGCGTAGTTCCGCACACCGTCCCAGAACGTTTTCTTGTCCTTTTCGAATTGTTCCCAACTGTATTTGAACGGTTCCGATTTGACCAGCCAGTAAGCCATGCGATGTACGATTGAAGGTGTTCGGTGTACGGTATTCAATTGACGATTGACGATTGACGATAAAATTTGAGGCTTTCTAAGTTATAAATTCCTTAGCGTCCTTGCGGTCCTTAGCGCCTTTGCGTGCAACCAATCCTCCTTTTCCCCCTAGCCTTGCGCGCCACCTTGAATCCCTGGATCCAAATCGTGCGCATCCCTAAAAAATCACGGTAATCCGCGGTTACCAGCCGCTCGCCAGCACATCGGCCAGGTGCATCGTTTTCAGGTCGTAGTTTTTGCCGCGGATATAGCCTTCAAGGTGCATGAGGCAGGAAAGGTCGGTGGAGATGAGATACCGGGCACCTGTGGCCAGGGCATGCTCCACTTTCTGTTCACCCATGGCCACGGAGATCGGTTCGAACTTCACCGCAAAGGTACCGCCAAAGCCGCAGCAGGTTTCCACGTCTTCCATCTCGGTGATGTCCAGACCATCAACTGCCTGCAGCAGGCGGCGCGGCTCGTTCTTGATGCGGCATTCCCGCAGGCCGGCGCAGGAGTCGTGGTACGTCGCTTTCCCCTCCAGCCGGGCACCGAAATCCGTCTGACCCAGCTGGTTCACAAGGAAATCGGACAGCTCGAAACAGTTACGGCTGACAGCCTCCGATGTTCCTTCCGGCGCCAGCTTTTTAAAATAATTCCGTACAAACCCGGAACAGGAGGCGCTGGGCGTTACAATGGGATCGGTGGCGTTGAAATCTTCCAGGAACTTGCGGCAGACGGACCGGGCATCATCCCAGAAGCCGGCGTTGAAGGCGGGTTGTCCGCAGCAGGTCTGGTTCGGATTGTATTGCACCTGACAGCCGGCTTTCTCCAGCACCCGGATTGTATTGAATGCGGTTTGCGGAAATAGCTGGTCCACAAAACAGGGAATGAACAGTTGAACCTTCATGCCTCAGCCTTCCTTCTTGATTTGTTCTTTGAATAGGATCATCTTGATGGCCGTCAGGGCGGCCTCCTCTCCCTTATGCCCGTGCCGGCCGCCGATGCGCTCCGAAGCCTGCTCCTCGCTGTTGACGGTCAGTACGCCAAAGATCACGGGTACCGGCAGGGCCAGGTTCAGCTGGGTGATGCCGGAGGTGACCGACTGGCAGACATATTCAAAATGTGGCGTATCGCCCCGTACCACTGCCCCCAGGGCAATGAAGGCATCGGCTGTTTGGTTATAGGACCAGAACTGTTGAATAGCGAACGGGAGCTCCACGGCCCCTGGTACGACCAGGGTACGGTGCCGCAGGCCCTGGGCTTCCAGCACCCGCACGGCGCCCCGCTCCAGTTCATCCACCACACCGGCGTTCCATTCCGTTTTGATCAAAATAACAAAGGCATCACGGATGTCCTGGATGCCTTCGGGAGCTGATAATAACTTACTGTTTGCAACGGAGGCCAT
>DATAGL010000762.1:0-1585 GCA_036263755.1 Chitinophagaceae bacterium
GTCTCCGTGCGCAGGCCCACGTTGAAGTCGCCGTCCGTGGCCAGGATCACGCGGTTGTTCCCGTTCCTGATAAAGTGGTTGCGGGCCACCGAGTAGGCGAGCTTCACCCCGCTTTCGCCGGGTGTGGAGCCGCCCGGCGTCAGGTCATCGATCGCTTTGAAGATCTTCTCCTTTTCCGCCCCGCTGGTGGCGTCGAGCATCACGCCGGTAGTGCCGCCGTACACCACGATGGACACGGAATCCTTATCGCGCAGGTTATTGACCAGGGCCCGGAAGCCGGATTTCAGCAGGGGCAGGCGGTTGGGCATGTCCATGGAACCCGATATATCGATCAGAAAGACCAGGTGGCTGGGCGGCAGCGTATCGAGGGCGATCTTCTTTGTATGGATCTGGGCAAACAGCAGCTGGTTCTCTTTTTTCCAGGGGCAGGCGGTCAGTACGCTCTGTATGGCGAAGGTGCGGCCCGGGGGCGGCTCGGTATAATCGAGGTTGAAATAGTTCAGCAGCTCCTCGATGCGCACGGCATCGGGCGGCACCACCTGGTTCATGTTGAGGAAGCGGCGGATGTTGCTGTAGGAGGCGCGGTCCACGTTCAGCGTAAGCCCGGTCTGCGGATAGCTTCCGGCGCCGATAAACTGGTTCTCGATAATGCTGGCATAGGTTTCATCGCCCACAAACCATTGTTGCTGGAGTTCCCGCTTCAGGTTCTGGGTCATGGAGGCCAGCTTGTAGCCGCGGGTGCTTTGTACGGGCAGGCGCTTCAGCACTACCTGCGCGGTTTGCTGCGCATCCACCCAGATGCGGGTTTTATGAAAGCCGTCTTTTGAAAAAATAAGGGAATCCTGCTTCCGGCTGGACGTAATGCCGAAGCTGCCCGACTGTCCGCTGTAAAATACGTAGCCTGTGCTTTTCTGGAGGATGCTGACATTCTGCAGGGTATTGCCGCCTTCATCCCGCACTTCGCCCCGGATATAATATTGCTGGGCGCCAGCGGCATGGGCAATAAAGCAGAAAATGGCGATATAAAAAGCAAGCTTCAACACATCGGGTTGGCCGAAAAGTACAACAAAGAAGGCGGCCGGTCAAGTAAGCCTACACCAGCTGGCAGATCTCCTTCAGGTTCCGGCCCAGGCCGTCGTAATCGAGCCCGTAGCCCACAACGAACTTGTCTGGGATGCTGAAGCCGAGATAATCAATGCCCAGCTGGTACTTCTGGGCATCCGGCTTGTGCAGCAGCGCGGCGATCTTCAGCGAACGGGGTTGCTGGTGAAACAGCTGCGGCAGGAACTCGCTCAGCGTGCGCCCGGTATCCACGATATCTTCCACGATCACCACGTCGCGGTTGAACACGTCCTGGTCGAGGCCGATGGCCGTGATGATGCGGCCGCTGCTTTTCATGCCCCGGTAGGAAGCGAGCTTGATAAAGCAGATCTCAGCATCTACGGACAGGTGCTTGAACAGGTCGGCCGCGAACATGAACGACCCGTTGAGGATGGCAATGAACAGGGGCCGCTTTCCTTCGTAGTCGCGGTTGATGGCGCCGGCGATCTCCCGGATCTTGTCCTGGATCGTTTCTTCCGAAAGA
>DATAGL010000763.1:0-2188 GCA_036263755.1 Chitinophagaceae bacterium
ATGGGTCAGCAGGTGTTCCAGCAGTATTTTATCGCCTTCGGGGTAATCCGGGAAGTATTTGCGCAGCGGATCCTTCAGGGACAACAGCCCCTGCTCCTGCAGTTTCAGCAGGACGGTCGCCGTAAAGGACTTCGTAATGGACAGAATCGGAAAGCGCGTACCCGTATCGTTCAGCGACTGCCGGGAAAAATCCTTCCAGCCATAGGCCTTGTGCAGCAGGATCTTTCCGTCCTGTTCCACCAGGGCCGATCCGTTGAACCGGTGCGCCCCTGTTGCCGAAAGCAGGTACTGGTCGATCTTTTCAGCAAGGCCGGGAGCAGGTGCCTTCCGGGTACCGGTCTGCCCCTGCAGGACCGTTACGGCAAGCAGCAGCGCGATGGTCAAATGGGTTCTGAGCATGGGAAACACTTTAGTTGAGTTGCCTTCTTTACCGTACAACGCGGGTACCTTACCCTTTGTTACAGGATAAAAATAATACCGTTGCCTGTTCCGGCTTGGGCTTCGGACAACAAGGGGTGCTCCGGTCCCCTTTGCCGGAAAGAAACGCCTGAGGGAGCAGGGTTTCGGCACCGGGCAACAGATGCACTGGTGCCGGCAGGGCATCATTCCGGTTCTTTTTTGCGAAAAGTACGGCCCGCGCCCTGCTGCCCGGTATCCCCTCAGTCGTTAAGCGATTGAATGCCTTGTTCGTTCAGCCGCGCCAGCCCGTCTTTCATGGCCTGTACCTGTTCGGGGCTATGCCCCTGCCAGCCCGTCACTTCCCCCACAATGATGAAGGGATGGGTGGACCGGTACGATCGGGTCGGGTTGCCGGGAAACTTTTTGTCGGTTAAGTCGGGATCGTCTTCGATAGGTCCCGTCGGCTCCACGAGGTAGATTCTTTCCCGGCCCGTTCCGGCAGCCAGCTCGGCGCCCCAGATGGCGGCATCCAGGGTGGCGGTGAGGAAAATGTAGGTGGCGTTTTTTCGCTGTCCGTAGTTGGAATGGTAACCGGCTTCGATCCGGTCGCCCGTTTTCAGGTCTGCCTTCGTGCCGTGGAAGTAGGTTTGCTGAAACGGGGTAGGGGCTGCTGCAGGGGCGTGGGGAGCTTTATTCATATTGCGTACTTAAGAATTCAGTCGGGCAGTGGTGGCTTTCATCAGCTCAATGGATTGAAGGAGGAACGATTGTATGACCGTTCTTTCCTGCTCCGGGAAAGCGGAAATGAGCGCATCGGTTGCTTTCTGAAAATCCTTGTAGTAGGGTTCAAACAGCGCTCGGATCTTTTTGGTGTCCGGTACAATGATCACCTTCCGCCGGTCCTGTTTATCCAATTGCCTTTTTAAAAGTTTCTTTTTCTCGAACCGGTCGATCAGGCCCGTGACCGCCCCGGTGGTCAGGCCGGTTAACGTGGCAAACTCACCGGCCGTCAGGCTGCCTCTCTGGAGAAAGAATCCCAGGTATTTATGGTCCGTTCCCGAAAAACCGGCCAGGCGGGCAATGGTCTCATGCAGGTGCAGGGCTGTATAGGCATATTGCTGACCTGCTTTTCTGACGGAAAGAATGGTGTCGTCCGGCATTTTTTATCTTATGGAGTGAGTATCTTAGTAACAAAGATAAGTAAGCGGCTCCTGTCTGCCTGTGAATATTTTTTCCGGAAGGGATCGGGGAAGCGCTGTGGAGTAGGGGACAGGCTGGAGTAGTCACGGGCAGATAGGACTTCGACAGGTAGATCGGTGCTCTGTCAGCCGGAAAGGGATAAGCGGCTAGCGGAATGGCTGCTGTTCCCTTTTCCTCCGCATGGCGCAAAAGAAGCAGCCAAGTCGGCACAGCCCTGTCCTTTCAGGTGCAACACCTTTCTGCTGCAACAATCATTTAAATGGCTCCGGATTCCGCTTTGGATCAGAATGGGTAAGTATGGATGGCTGCCTCCTGTCGTACGGTTGGCCGCTTCATGCAGGAGCGGAGTGCCGGACCCTTGCCTCTCTTCACCCGGAAAGGTTGAGGGGGAACCCAAACACTCCGCTCTTTTCGTATGGAGCCGGTATTATCCGTGCGGTGCATTAGTCCAGCGGGATACGGGCGGCCTGCTCTTTCAGCCAGGCATCGAACGACTTCAGTTCGGGGTTCAGTTCCCTGGAAAAGGCCACATCCCGCACGCTGTTGCAGGCTTCATCAAAGTCGCGGTAGAACTGGAACATATTGCCCA
>DATAGL010000764.1:0-1767 GCA_036263755.1 Chitinophagaceae bacterium
GCGGCATCCGCGAGCACAATGGCTTTCCGGAAAAAGTCCGGAAAAATGGCCACCGGTTCCTCACTTTTCGACCGGAAGCGCAGCACATCGTCCGAACGTCCTTCTATCCGTTCGATGGCCAGGTGCGGGCTGCCGCAGGGGCAGCTTTCCCGGGCCACGATGATATCATTCAGCTCATACCGAACCACCGGCTGGGTCCTGCGCAGCAAATCAGTGATTACCGGGTGAAACCGCCGGCGTTCAACATCCACGTATTTTTTTTCAATCAGCAGGAAATCTTCATGAAAGTGCAGGGTTCCTTCCCGGCAGGTGGAGGCCAGGAATCCCTCCGTACACTGGTATACCTGGTGTATGAGCTGGCCAAACACCCGGCCCAGGTATGCCTGGTCTTCAGGGGTCAGCACTTCTGCTACGGAGATTACCTTGACCGGCTGAATCCGGATCTGGCCGCATTCCAAAGCCCGGGCAATCCGCAGCAGCATGCTGGGCTGGGCCACCAGGATTTCCGGCTGAACCGCCTGCAGGCGCTCCAGGTTTTCGTCCACCGAGTGCAGCAGGTCAAAAAAATGAAAGCGCAGCAGGGAGGACTGCACGGAACCGTACAGGTTGCTGTTGGCACGAAGGAAAAATGCAACACGCTGCGGTTTCCACCGGAGCGGAAGCACACGGTCGAGTACAGCGGCCACCCACCGGGCCCGTTCGCCTTCACTGGCCAGGAACACCCCCCGGTTGCCGCTGGTACCGGTGGAGAGTCCCACCGTAATGCCGTTGATGGTAGGCGTAAAATCGCGGGTCTGCTCTGCCTGCAGGGCCAGGTGCAGCGCTTCGTCCAGACTAATGCCGCAGGTATTGATGCGGTCAAACTCCTGCATGAACAGCCGCTTGTTGCTCGGCGGAATTGTATCCAGGGGTGCCTGTGCATAGGGCCGGTAAAACGGCGAACGCGCAAGGACTTTCCGCCAGCTGCGCATCCGCACCGCCTGAAGCAGGGGGATCCTATTCCGCAGCAGCAGGCGGCTGACACGGAACTGGAGCAGGTACCATAGAATGGTCAGTTTAAAGCGCATAAGGTTTTTCGTTTCGGGCGATCAATGGGTTTGTGGTCTGTGCACAATGCGTGGGCACAATCAGCTCTTCGGGGTGTATCCGGTGGAATTGCTGCAGCCGGTGCAGGCTCTTTTTGAAATCGGTCCAGGAATTGAAAAACAGCCGTACGATACCGGCAGGCAGCCGTTCCTCGGTGACCGATTGAATAAGCCAGCAAGCGTCGGCCACCAGGAAATAAGGTCGCCGGGCCGTGCGCAGCCGGAGCCCGACCTGGCCGGCCGCATGTCCCGGCAGCGGACAGGCCAGCAGGCTGCCGTCACCGAACAGGTCATACTGTACCCCCAGGATGGGATGGTCCACCGCCGGAGTTTCTTCAATAAAGCAGATGCGCTCCTCCAGGTCATCGGGCAGCAGGGATTTCAGGATGCCTTTCCGGAAGCTCCACCGCGGCGACAGTTTTTTTACCTGCAGGTAGGCCGCCCGGCTGCAATGGATCCGGGCTCCGGGAAAGTCTTTCAGCCCTCCTACATGGTCGGCATGAAAATGCGAAAGAATCACATGCCGGATATCGGCAGGGGCCAGCCCGAACGGTGCCAGCTGGTTGCTGACCTCCTCTTCCTCCCGGATGGACACCGGGGTGAGGGCGGCATAAAGCTTTGCGGGGAACTTTGCCGTGGCGGTGTAAAAGCGCCGTGTATAACCTGTATCAAACAGCATCCA
>DATAGL010000765.1:0-2148 GCA_036263755.1 Chitinophagaceae bacterium
AAGTCCACCCCGTTCCCAGGTATTTGGAGGTTTTGTCGTCTATATCCAGCTTTCCTTCCTGCTGGGCCACGCCAACAACAAAAGCGGTCAGGGTTTTACCGGCAGAAGCCCAGAACCACAGGCTGTCGGCGGTAAAGGTTCCGAAGTAACGCTCTTTGACCATACGTCCGTTCTTCAGTATAATAAAAGCTTTTGTTTTCTTGAGTTGCAGGAAGGCTTCCAGGTCTGCCATCCCGGCATCATTCCATCCGAGGGAAGCAGGAGAAACAGTTTCCCAGGCGGATGAATTGGCGGGCGGAAAATAAAGGCTTGGAGCAGGAGCGGCCGGATCCCCGTTATCGTTTTTACGGCAACCGGCACAAATAATTAGCGCATACAAAAGGAGTAACCGGACATTCATAAGGTTGGATTCAGGCCCTAAAAGTATGGATTCGTTCTCCGATTTCATAATCCGCCATCCGTTTTCTCCGGATCTCCGGCGATTGCCGGCATCTGCCGACTCTGTCCCATCAGCCTCCGCCTGCACACCTGCCCTATTCCTTATTTGTTGGCAAAGGATTCCTCCATCAGCCACATGCAGGTGTCGGTGCAAGCCCATACCAACGCTTTGCGAAACGGACCGCACCCAATACCCTGGCATCATCAAGAAGAAGCCTTCTTCAATAGGTATTGGAAAACGGGTCAGGTAACCTGTCCCCTTCGGATGAAGGCCGGTTAACCGGTTATGTCTTACCGGGTTTCAGGGACGGATTATAACAGCAGCTGTATTTCTTTTACGATTTGCTGATCGCTGGGCCGTGAGGCATTATCGTTGACGATTTTCCCGGATTTGTCGATTAAAAAATACCGGGGAATACTGGTGATCCTATAGGCTTTTCCCAAATCGAATTTTTCGGGCTGGGTGATTATAAATCTTTCCCCATTATGAATACGCTCAGCATGGGAAGCTTTTTTCCAGTCCACGCTGTTTTCATCCAGCGACACATAAACAAAAACAACTTCTTTCCCGGCAAATTGCTTTTGAAGGTCATGCGACGCCGGCATTTCCGACCGGCACGGGGCACACCAGCTCGCCCAGAAATCCACATAGATCACTTTGCCTTTGTGTTTTTCCAGCAGCTGGCTCCAGGAAACAGGGGCGCCCGATACACCGGCAAGCAGGCCTTTTTCCGATTTTTTCAGGGCTAAAAACGCATAAGTTTCTTTTATATAATTTTTGAGCGCAGGGTCTTTCGCATCGGAGAGGAACCTTTCCGCCAGCGCCGGGTTGGGCCTTGTACGGTTAAACATGCCGCCCGCTTTAATGAGATCATACAGGAGGTAGTCCTTTGCCTTGCCCGTAAAAAAGGCTGCATACGCTTTATAGAGCGCATCCACCGGCTGGCTGGCCGGATCGGCCACAAAAGCCTTAGCAAAAAGTTTGGTCAGGTAAGGATAATCCGGGAAAGCAAAACAGGTATCGCAATTGACTAGTTTTGCTGCGTCCCCATGAATGGCCCCGTTTTCTTTCAGGAACGCCTTTGCCTTTCCCGGGTCTTTCATTGTAAAATCCAAACGGGCGGCATGGTACCGGAACAACAGGTACCGGGCATAGCGTTGCCGGACCGGATCGCTGAAGCCATGTTTTGATGCATAGCTATCGAGAAAGCGGAGGTTCGCTTTGTAATCCTCCTGCAACAGAGAATCCCGGAAGGCCAGCGGCATGTTATAGAATTTCCGGATGCCGTAATTTTCTTCCAGATCGTACGTATCGAACCTGTTCTGCCTTTTATGGTGTTTGCGAAGCTCCCGGAGTACGTTCACTTCTGCGGTCCTTTCGGGGTAATTGACCACCTCAAAGCGGGAGAACCCGGAATCCAGGGTAACCTTATAGGTTTCTCCGGGCAGGAGGTAAAAAAAGCTCAGGCGCCGGAAATCAATGTCTTTCAGAAAGATGGGCTCCCGGGAAAAGATTTTTCGTTCGTAAAAGGTGGTATCCGGCTTTTCGGGGGTTTGGATCAGGTTGAAATTGAAAACTGCATCCATATAGCCAAAGGAAAAGCCCTCCCCCTTTTTTACATGCAGCTACAAGGTAATAAGGCTGTCCACTGCAACCGCACCGGGAGCGGTTCCCTGTGGCTGGCCGCTGCTCTTTCGGCTGTTTTTTTT
>DATAGL010000766.1:0-2254 GCA_036263755.1 Chitinophagaceae bacterium
CCTTTCGAAAAGACGCCGGTAGAGCCAAAGGGTGGCATAGGTAAGGACCACCCAAAACACTTCGGAAAGCAGCATATACTCCAGGTAGATCCCTGGGTAGTACTTTACCGTGATATAGTACAGCCAAAACCGGAATAACCCGTACCCGATCCAAAATAAAACGTGCCAGGGCCACCGCCTGGTCAGTAGTTCCTGTTTCCATCGCCTCGTAATACTATCCAATGACCTTCATTTGTTTTCAAATATAGGCGCCGATCCAGGTTTCCGAAGACCTGTCCGTCCTCAAAAACTGGGTATTCGTCCCTTTCCATCGCCGCCCTGCAGCCAGCGATCCGTTTTCTGAACCGGAAATAAAGAGTTCGTCCTTTTGCAAAAAAGGCACCGGTGTATTCGCCTAGTTTGCAACACTAAACAAGGCTATATGAAAAAAAAGGTACTCCTGGCTGCAGCGCTTATTTGGGTGATGGCTGTACGGGCCCAATGGCAGGTGCAGAATGCCAATCTGGTCAACGACACCCTTGGTTTTTATGAAATGTCCCTGCCGGATAAAAACACGGCCTGGGCCGTTTGTTATGACGGAAAATTCGGCTTACTGAGCGGCCGGCCTGTGCTGGCCTTTACCCGGACCACCAACGGTGGACAAACCTGGACTCCCGGAAAGGTGACGAATGATAAAACGCTTCGCTTCTCGAACATCAGCGCCCTGGACGGGCAGGAAGCCTGGGTGGCCATGCATAAGATGGACTATTCCACGATTCCCACAGCTGGCTATGCGGGTTTTGGAAAAGGCGGCGGCCTTTTTCATACGCTGGATGGCGGCATAAGCTGGGAACACACCCAGCCCGGTGTGCTTTTCGACGGCAACTCCGTTCCTCAGTTTGTCTATTTTAAAGACAAAAACCATGGCATTGCCGTGGGTGATCCCAACGGGGGCTATTGGGAAATTTACCTAACGAACAATAAAGGAAAGAAATGGAAAAGAGTCGCTTCCGAAGCGCTCCCTGCCCCGCTCCCCAATGAAACGGGCTGGATCAGCGGATATGCGGCCGTAGGCAATACCCTTTGGTTTGGAACCAGTGCCGGCAGAATGTATAAATCCATTGATTTTGGGAAAACATGGACGGTGCACATAGTGGATCCGCTGCCCGGAACGGCCGTTAATGAAATTGCCTTTCTCGATGATGGACGCACGGGGATTGCCCATTTAAGAGGCCGCAACCGCACGTTTGTATTTTCCACAGTGGACGGCGGGCTTACCTGGACGAATTATTTTCAACCACCCAATTGGAAAAACAGCCGGGTTACAGCGGTACCCGGTACCCAGGCCTTTGTCTCCACATCTACGCATCCCAATCCCCTGTTTACAGGCTCTTCGGTTTCTTATGATGCCGGGCAAACCTGGACGGACATCGATAGAGATGCTCAGAAAGCAGTGTGCCGGTTCTTTGACGCCACTACAGGGTATGCAGGCGGCTTTTTTCTAACCGGACCTCCTTTGCAAGGCGGCATCTTTAAATCACAAATTGTCTTCCAAACCCAACCCGCCCCAAACCACCAGGTAACCCTTCCCAATACCGTTCGTACACCGGAAGTTAAAACCGGCATTGCCGGGGTAAAAGTTTACCCCATCCCGGCCAGCGACGTCCTTACAATCGCCCTACCGGAAGCATGGCAGGGCAAGGTTACCATGGTCACTCTGCTCAGTGCGGATGGGAAAATAATGGAAACCAGAAGCGTTCAGGCGGCCCGACTAATCCGCCTTCAGGTGAGCCAGCGTACGCCCGGAATTTATATGCTCCGTATAGTAAATGGCCAGGAAACCCTACAAAAAGTGATTACGATTGCCCGGTAATAAGGAAACATGATGAATCAGCGCAATCCCTCCGGTTGCGCTGATGCTTACGTTTGACTTTGATCCATCAAAACGGAGCGACCTAACAGGTACTTTCTCTTTCCACCCAGCGCATACCACCTCTTATGCATTTCTTTAAAACACATCACATGATTTCTTCGTTTCGACGAGGCCGTATGGTTACCTACCTCTTATTGCTAACCCTGTTTGTGCTACAGGCCCCACCCCTGTTTTCCCAAATGCCCTTTAATGCAGCGGCCCCAAACGGTTCCTCCAAAAAGGCTGTCGTTTCCGAGCAGGTCGGCCTGACACTCGTTACCATTACCTATCACCGGCCGGCGGTGAATGGTCGGGAGGGCAGGATCTGGGAGGGGGTCGTGCACAAAGGGTTTAAGGACCTCG
>DATAGL010000767.1:0-2106 GCA_036263755.1 Chitinophagaceae bacterium
GGCCTGTGAATTTAAATTTTAACTCTCGTTAAGGGAGAATAGGGGTGTTACCCTAAAGGATCGAGTAGGAGGAGAGGTCACCCCCTCCGTCCTCTCACACCACCGTACATGCGGTTCCGCATACGGCGGTTCATCAATCACGCTGGAGACTTTGCCAAGTATCAACTAGGGATACTAACCCCATCTGATCGAAGAAACGTTTCGGGAGAGCTTGATTCATGTGGGATGCGCCTGCATTCCACCACGGCCCTCTGCGGTTTCTCGTAGCAGGCCGTATCTCCTTCTGTGCGACTCCTCTTTTCCTCAATTCTCTAGCTCGGGTAGACGGCTGCTTCCACTGGCGCCATAATAAACAGCGCAGCTTGCGTCTGATCCACCCGTCTAGCTCTAGTTGAAGACCTTTGATTTCGCTGTATCTGTAGTACGTCATCCAACCTCGCAGGATCGGATTGAGCCGGTTGATCACTCTCTCTAGCTTCTCAAACCGACGTCCTGCCAGCTCTGCCCGGATCTTGGCTTTCAGCTTCTTAACGCTTTGTCCTGCTATTTGCAGTTTGACTCGCTTATGCCAGCTCAGGCTATAGCCTAAGAACTTCCTTCTCCAGGCTCGGTCTACTGCGCTTTTCTCCTCGTTCACTTTAAGCTTGAGCACTTTGCTCAGATACTTGGTGAGTTGTGTAAAAAGTTGCTTACCTGCCTTAACACTGCCTACGTAAATATTGCAGTCGTCGGCATAGCGACAGAAGCAGTGGCCTCGCCTTTCTAGTTCTCGGTCCAGATCAGTTAACAGGATATTCGACAGTAAAGGAGATAAGGGTCCGCCTTGCGGGGTCCCCTCCACTCTTGGGCTGACTATTCCGTCCTTCATCAGCCCTGCTGTCAAATACCGTCGTATCAGTTTCAGCACCCGTTTATCTTTCACCTTACGCGCAACTCGTGACATCACTATGTCATGGTTGACTCGGTCAAAGAATGTCTCTAAATCAATATCCACTACAATGCGTCGCCCACTTTGCACATACGCTTGCGCGGCTCGTACGGCTTGCCCGGCATTTCTACCTGGCCTAAATCCGTAGCTTGACTCAGAAAACTCGGGTTCAAAGTGAGGCTGCAATACTTGCAGCAGCGCTTGTTGCAATAGTCTATCCACCACTGTCGGGATGCCTAGTCGTCTTACCCCACCATCTGCTTTCGGTAACTCGACTAGTCGTACCGCTTGCGGTTGATATGCGCCTGCTAGCAACGCTGCTTTAATGCTTGCCCAGTGCAACTTCAGCCAGCCTTTAAGTTCTCCTACGGATAATCCATCTACCCCAGGGGCTCCTTTATTGGCTAACACCCGTTGATATGCTCGCATCATATTGCTTCGTTCAACCAGCTGTTCTATTAACAATGTCTCCGCTTTCGTTTGCCCATCTGTCGCCGTGTCGCTCTCAGCTCCCAGCAAAGGCCCAAGCACATTCCGTGTGCTCCTTCCCTTGGGGGTAATCATCTCTGATTTGGGTGCTTCATCAAGCTTCATCGAGTTCACATGTCCTAATTGCGGTGGTTGATGTTCTGCCCTTCGCCGTACCGGTTAAGTTCGACTACTATAGCTTCTGCTGACTTCTGCTTATCCATCCTGACACCTCTCGACGTCAGTAGCCCTTAGGCAGATAAACAGATCTCCCAGAGTAAGACGCGTCACTTTCCTGCTTATGCCTGTCGGATCTACAGCACCGTGTTCCGTGCAAGTATTGGGCTTTAACGTCCTGCGCCGTCTCACCCCACGTTGCTGCCTCATCCGCTTCCTGTTCGTCAGGCCAGCATTTTGCCTCGGGCTTCCTTCGGATTCTACTTCACAATAGACACCCTTGCCTTTGGCTAGCACTTCCCCTTGCCGGGTGTGCAGAGGACTTTCACCTCTTAGTCGCTCGAGTAACCACCACAGTTACTCAAGCTGCGCTTGCGCGCAACGCGCCATGTCTGGCGCACGCAGGTCAGAAAGGGCGTCTTGCTGCCCCTTCCGACACCTTCCGGGCGCTTTAGCTCCGTTTACGGTCCAGTGAGAAGATCCGCGGCGTGCCCTGCGCGATTTGGTCTACTGAAGCTCAGTCAGAAAACATA
>DATAGL010000768.1:0-4426 GCA_036263755.1 Chitinophagaceae bacterium
TTGCCGTATCTGCCTTAAAACTACCGCAAAAAAAACGACCGCCGGGGCGGTTGTTTTTTTAAGTTGACAAGTTGATCGGTTCACTAGTTCACAAGTGTGTACTCTGTTCTGCTTTTGACAAATGACCGCAGAACTTGTGAACTGATCAACTTGTAAACTATTCAGAGGCTAATTTCCTGGAAGCATTTTACTTCACCGCCACCGGCACTTCCAGGTTCTCCCAGCGGAGCACCAGTCCGTTGTTGTTCACGGCATAGGCCAGCTGCTCGCTGAAGGAAGCGGACTTCACCGGCTTCACCTTCACGCGGAGCGCGTCCTTGGCAGCGTCGTACTTATAGGCACCCCACTGTTTCGGCTCTTTGTTGAAGATCACGGTCCATTCGCCTTCGGCCGGAATGGTGAAGAAGGAGTAGGTGCCGGCCGGCAGGGCCTGGCCTTCAACGGTAACGTCCTTGTCGAAGGTAACGGTGGTGGCCTCATTGGCACCGGCACGCCATACCTGTCCGTACGGGACCAGTTCGCCCCAGATCTTGCGGCCTTTTACCGAAGGCGCACTATACGCAACCGATACGTTGGCACTGCCGGCCTTGCCGGTAGCGGTGGCCTTGGGCGAAGCCGGCGGGTTCTGGGCCTGGCAGGCGGCGGCAAAGATCATCGAAAAAGCCAGGAAGGCCAGGAAGCGAAGCGAAAGCACTTGTTTCATATGATTCTGTTTTTAAGGAATTGAGGAAGAATAATATTGGTGGTATGGGTAGTATTTGTAGTATTAGTAGTATTAGTAGTATTAGTGGTATTAGTGGTATTCGTAGAATTCGTGGTACAAGTATAGCGTTGTTCTGTTCCCGTTTGATTGTTTTGTTGCTGGTGGGTGGGTAAATGTTGCATTCCCTGCTGAGGTAGCGACAAATTCACCAATAGGCAAACGTGCAAACCGTTGAAAAGTTGCAACCATTACCACCATTACCACGAATACTACCAATACCACCAACATTACAGATACCACAAATACCACCAATACTACAAATACCACCCATACTCCCAGCCTCTTTTACATCAAAGGCAAATATAATCCTTGAGCGCATCCCGGCGGAAAGGGAGCTTCGCCGTTTTTATCCTAATATCGCAGACATGAACCGCGGATTATTTATCGGACTGCTGGCCGTGCTTTCCGGCATTTCAGGTTACCTGCTTTCCAAAGCTTCGGGTATCGGCCGGCTGGGCATCAACCTTTTTTACAAGGAATACCGGTTCCTGAAAGTGTGGTGGCAGGGCGGGGCCGTCGTGTTCGGCACGCTGCTGCTCCTGTTCTTCCTGCAGGGCTGGGCGGCCCGCCGGCTGGCACCGGGCAAAGCGCGACTGGTGCACCTGCTGTGTATCCTGGCTGCCCTCGCCGGTCTATATTTTACCTACAATGATTTCCGCCATACCCTCAGCCACCGCCTGCTCGGGGAGCGCTTTCACCTCGGGGCCTACCTGTTTTGGGCCGGCTGGATCCTGGTGAGCCTGTTTTACCTGGCGCTGCGCCCGCGGCGGACCGTACCGGTAGCCGGTATGCCGGCCGTGCCCCGGTCCTGAATTCAGCTTCTTTCTTCCACCACAATGCCCAGGATCAGCAGGGTACGCTCCACCCCGTCCAGTAGGGCAATACCGGGCAGTTCGCCCCAGACCGCAAACCCGGCTCCCCGGAAAAGGGCCAGGCTGGGCGCATTGTGGGCAAACACATAACCCAGCAGGCGCAGGATGCCCAGGGCCGGACAACGGCGCAGGGCATGGAGCAGCACGGCCTTGCCCAGCCCGCGGCCCCGGAAACCCGTATGGAGGTACAAGCTGATCTCTGCCGTAGCAGCATAAGCCGGCCGGCCGTAGAAATCCTGAAAGGAAACCCAGCCAGCAAAGACACCATCGGCTTCCACTACCCAAAGAGGGCGGGCAAGCGGATCGTGCCCTTCGAACCAGGCCTGCCGGCTGGCTACCGATACCGGCTCCAGGTCGGCGGTAACGCTGCGGCTGGCTATTGTGGAATTGTACACCTCCACAATAAGCGGCAAATCGTAAACAGTGGCTTCACGGAAGGCTAAGGGAACCAAACGGAAAAATTTACGGAAAAATAAGCAGGAACTTCCGGGCTTGTTCAGCCGGGTCAAAATCTGGGTAAAATGATTCCTGCCGTTCAGTATTTTTAAGCCGTGTGCTGAATCAGATATACATTATGTGAAATATTTATGAGTGTTGCCGGCTGTTCGCCACCTTGCCCGGCCTTCCGCCGGTAGCCTGGTAAAAAAGGAGAAGCACCCGGTAAAATACTTTACAATTCTCCGCAAACTGCAACCGGTTGCAGTTCCGGCGGCTTGATATTTGAAAAAGGGTAGGGGTTTACACTTAATCACTAACGGATGCCCACAAAATTTCTGGAATCTATGGATGCGCTGCACCGGTTTCACCGCAGCCTGAAAACAAAGCAGGACCTGTCGACCGGGGCGGTACAGTTCCGGGCCCTGATCCGCTATTTCATCGGCGGGCGCACCCATTCCCTGAAGTCTGAAGTCTATATAGACCTGGCCGGCCGCGATGCCGGAAAGATCACCCTGGAAGGCTCGTCGGTAGACCCGGAAACCTTTCGCACGGAATTCACCCCGCAGTGGGAAAAATACAAGCTGGACCCCGACGACAGCCTCCGCATCAGCGGCGAATCGGCCGACCACGGGAAATTTGAAATCCGCATAACCGCGGATTAGCCCGATTTTAAAGGGATGAGCGGGATGTCCCGAACCGTTGGTCCTTGAATATTGAAAATTGAAAATTGCGTATTTCCCTGCTCATCAGGGATAGCTTCTGTCAAGAATGGACCGGTTTTTCACTCTACCGCTCCCTCCAGATAACGGACGGGTACTTCCTCCGTCAGCCAGACACCGTTGGCGGAGCGGTAGAAGGGATAGCCGTCCGCATGCATCCGGCCTGCATCCACTCTGAACACTACAGGCTTGCCGTGACGGGCACCTACCTGGCGGGCCGTGGCCGCATCGGCGCTCAGGTGTACCTGGTGCCGCTCCCCTTTTCGGAGGCCCGATTGCCGGATGGACGCTACAAAGCGTTCGGCCGTTCCATGATATAGCAGGGCAGGAGGGGTTTCGGGTGTATAACCCAGGTCAACCTCCACCGAATGACCTTGGCTGGCCCGGATCCGCAACCCGCTTTCGTCGAAGGCAAAACGCTTTTTGGCGTTGGTATCCACCACCCATTGCAACCGCTCTCTTGTTACATTCCAACCTCTCGCCTGCAGGGCTTCCAGCAGGGGCGCCACTTCCGTCCAGCCCTGCCCGTCCAGGGAAAGACCCAGCTCTTCGGGGCGGTGCCGCAGCACAAGGCTCAGGAAGCGGGAGAGCCGGGTGGTTTCTTCTGGAGAAAACATTCAGGTGTTTGGAATTGGGGATTGGGAATTAGGAATTGGTTGAGGAGCGGACCGTTTCTGGACTAGAGTTGCGCTGATGCAGTGGGCGGCACCAAACCGGAAACAGGCGGGTTATGGATAAGCAGATGCCCCGGCCCTTTGAGCCTTGAATATTGAATATTGTGAATTGAATATTTCTCTTAACAGACAAGCCGGCCTTTACTGGTCAGTCGAGTCCTTCGAAGGCTTGGCGCCGGTATTGGTCGTATCGGGGATGTTGCCGTTTACGTTCTCCACGCCGCGGATCTGCTTGCTGCTGGTATCGCCGAAATCAGACGACCCGGTATCGCCTTCCTTGTTACCGCCTTCACTGTTGCAGGACACCAAAGCCAGGAGGAAACCTCCGATCAGGATCTTTTTCATAAAACTGTTTTATATCCGGGGTACTTCCTTCAATTTTCCGGCCAGGCGTTCCCCGTTCCGGACCGCTCCGGCGGCCCCGACAGTTCGCGGAGTGCTTCGGCCATGCAGTGCACGTACAGGGACAAATGACCCTCACCCGCCCGGTACCGCACGGCCGCTCCCGGGATCTCCTGTTCTGCTGCGGCGGCGTGCAGGTGGATGACCGTGTTGTCTTCCGTGCCCCACCAGTACCGTACCGGCACGCGGATGGCCGACAGGGCAAACGGCAGGACCCCGAAATAGAGCCGGGCTTCATGCACCGCCCCTCGTGTCTCCAGCCGTACCGACTCACGGACGGTAGCCCGAACCAATCCATTCAGAGCCGGGATCTGCGCGATGAGCTTATAATCGGACCGCGGTAGGCCGGTCAGCCAGCGCGGGAGCATCGAGCGGAATGTCCGGTTGCGCATCTGGCGCAGTGCCCAGCGCAGGAGAAAAGGTACATAGCGGGCGGCCCGGAAATACCATTTATTCAGGGTCATGGCGGCCATTACTTCAGCATCGAAACGCCGCGTGAAACCGCAGAGGATGGTCACCTGCTTCGTTCGTTCGGGGAAGCGCCCTGCAAAAGCCAGT
>DATAGL010000769.1:0-9764 GCA_036263755.1 Chitinophagaceae bacterium
ACCTCGTGGTGATGGACGACTTCTTCTACAGTGAGCCCCGGCCTTAATCCGTAGGTTATATTGGTTGAACAGGCCCCGGCACCTGCCGGGGCTTTTTTGTCCCCGGATTCGGGGATTGACCCGGCCTCCGGCGAACCGTTCCTTTGCAGCCAAATGAAAGCACCATGAACCGTACTGTCCTCTGCCGCTTCCTGCCGTTGCTCGTCCTCCTGTTTTCCTGTGCGAAAGAAAAGGCTTCATCGCCGGAACCGGTGCTGTACCGCGCTTCCGGGAACATCGGTCCGGTGGTGGAAGCCTTCCGCGCCGACCTTGGTCCGCTCAATACCACCCCGGGCGCCACGTCCGGCCGCAGGGAAGTGAACTGGGACGGCGTGCCTGACTCCCTGCTCGACCAGCCGCTGCCCGGTGACTTCTTCAACCCGGTAGGGGCCCAGGCAGTAGCCCGCCAGCGCGGATTGGTATACGCCAGCGGAGGCTTCCGGGCCAGCGCCAGCGGCTTTGCTTCCGTGAACGGGCAGGCCGCGCCGGAATTCGTTCCTTTCAGCGGGAGCCGCCTGTTTGCCAACGTCAGCAGTGCCGCCTGGCCGGTAAACTTCCGGGTGGCCGGAACCCACACCGTGGCTTCGGTACGGGCCTTCGGGCTGGTGTTTGCCGACGTGGATGCCGAAGGTTCCGTGACGGTAGAGCCCTTCGAAGGTCCGGTATCCCTCGGCCGCTACACGGTTCCGGCCCGCTCCGCCGGCAGTCCCTTTTCCTTTTTCGGCATCCGCTTTCCGGACCGCAGGATCACCGAAGTGCTCGTGCGCCACGAAGGAAAGCTGATCGACGGAATGAAAGACATCTCCCAGGGCGGCCCGGAAGACCTCGTCGCGGTGGATGATTTTATCTACAGCGAGCCGGTGGCAGAATAGCAGGGAAAGCTGCAAGCTGCAAGCTACAAGCTGCAAGGGTTTCCCGCGAATCTGTTAATGCAGCATTGAAACAACCCGGGCACCTCCCCTTGCAGCTTGCAGCTTTCAGCTTTCAGCTCGCCGCTTTCTCCCTCTAAGTATTTTGTCTAATTTCGAACAGAGCTTCGTCTATGCGCCTACTACTGCTAGTGATCTGCTGTGCGGCCCGGATGGCCTGGGCCCAGGCGCCTGCGCTCTATTTCGAAAAGATCCATACCCAGCACGGCCTTTCCCACAATAAGGTGAACTGCATCCTCCAGGACCGGCGCGGCTTTATTTGGCTGGGTACCGACGACGGCCTGAACCGCTACGACGGCAAGCGGTTCGTTCACTTCCGCAACCGGCCCGACGACACCACCACGCTTACCGGGAACATCATTACCGACCTGCACGAAGACCGGGAAGGCCGGCTCTGGATTGCCACCGCCGACGGCGGGCTTTCGCGCTACGACTACCGCCTGCCGCCCGACCGACAGTTCCGCCAGTACCGCCACCGGCCCGGAGATGGGCGCAGCCTGCCGGTCAATGCCATCAATGCCCTGCTGGAAGACGGAAAGGGCGATCTCTGGCTCGGCACCAGCGGCCGCTCCCTCATCCGCTTCCGCAAACGGACCGAAACCTTTGACGACATCACCCGCAGTTCGAAGACCATCCTGGACCTCTGCCTCGACCGGGACGGGCTGATCTGGGTAGGACGGCAGGGCGGCGGATTGCTGAAACTGAACCCCTCCACGCTGACCACATTTGAAGACCAGCGGTACCGCGACCTCTATGCCCAGCTGCCGCATGTGACCATTACCGCTCTTTTCAGGGACAGGGACGACCATATCTGGTTTGGTTCCTGGGACAAGATCCTCTACCAGGTCAATGCCTTCACGGGAAAAGAAACCGGGTTCCGGAACACGGGTCCCTACGCCTTTGCCGATGATGAAATTCTTTGCTTTGCCGAAGACCCGGCGGGCCGCATCTGGATGGGCGGAAAAGAAAAAGGCCTGCACCTGTACGACAAGCGCACGGGCCGGTTCTACCGGTACGGGCATGATCCCGCACAGGAAGGCACCGTATCCGACAACCGCATCAACTGCCTGTACATCGACCGGCAGGGCCGAACCTGGATCGGCACCAACCGGGGCGTCAGCATCAACAACCCGCAGAAGCAGCAGTTCGTCCAGCAGTTCCTCCCCGCGCCGCGCAACACGCCCCTTACGGTCTTCGACTTTCATGAACTGGAGAACGGGAGCTTACTGATTGGTACCAGTGCCGGCCTCTATATCCAGGGGCCGGATGGCTCCCTGCAGCATAGGGCTTTATCCTACAAGGGAACGCCGCTGCAGGTTTCGGCCTTTTACCGCGACGAAGACGGCACGCTTTACCTCGGCACCAACCTTTCCCTGTTCCGGTACGACCTGGCCCGCGGCACGCTCAGCCTCCTGCCCAATACCGACCGCGACGGCGTGATGAGCCGCATCATTGAATCGCGCGTGGTATCGGTGGTGCGCAGCCGGATCCGGGGCCATGATGTGCTGCTGGTGGCCCCGTACGGGCACTTCATGGCCTATTACGACCTGGTGGCCCGCCGCTGGGTATCGCGCCTGGACTCCTCCAATATTGTGCAGGGCTTTAACCTGCGCGATAACCTCATCCGGAAGTTCCACCGGGCGCGCAACGGGTCGGTCTGGATGGCCACGGCCAAGCAGGGCCTCGCCGTATGGAGGGGAGGGGAGCAGCCCCGCTGGCAGTATTTCGATGAAGGCGGCAGGCAGCCCCTGACCAACAGCAACGTGTCCGACCTGGCAGAGGACGACCGGGGGAATCTATGGGTCAGCACCTACGGCGGTGGGCTTCATTACCTCGACGTGCGCACCCGGCGCTTCACGGCCATTCCCGCATCGAACAACCTGACCGAAGGCCTGGCCCTGGATCACCACGGGCAGGTATGGACGATCTCCAATGGTTCGGTTCATAAATACGATCCGCGCCGCAAGGCCTACACCAGTTACTACCTGCCCGACCTGGAAAAGACCGGCGGGGTGCGGGGCCGCATTTTCAAAGACCGGCACGGCCGCCTTTACGTGGCCGGCACCAATTATTTCATCCGGTTCCATCCCGATTCCCTGACCGAAAGCCGTTCGGACCCGAAAGTAAGCCTGACGGATTTCCAGATCTTCAACCGGTCGTACAGCCACCTGCTGCAGCAGCCCGAGATCCGCCTCAGTCATAAAGAAAACCATTTTGCTTTCGAGTTCGCGGCACCCGAATTCACTTCCGGCAGCTCCGTGCGGTACAGTTATATGCTGGAAGGATTTGACAAGGACTGGGTGGACGCCGGGGAGCGGAACTACGTGGCTTATTCCAACCTCGAGGGCGAAAGCTATGTGTTCCGGGTCCGGGCTACCAATGCACCCGGTACCTGGACCGGCGGCACCGCAGCGGTGCGCATTACCGTGATCCCGCCGTACTGGAAGCGGCCCTGGTTCTATGCCACCTGCGCCCTCGTGCTGGCCCTGCTCTCCTGGGGGCTGTACCGGTACCGCATCAATGAGCTGCTCAAGCGGCAGGCCATCCGCAACAAGATCGCACAGGACCTGCACGACAACGTGGGCTCCACGCTGAGCTCCATTTCCGTGTACAGCCAGGTTGCCCGCATTTACCACGGCCAGCACAAGACCGCGGAGCTGGACACGGCGCTGGAGAAGATCAGCGCCACCTCTTCCGAAATGATCTCGGAGCTGAACGATACCGTCTGGGCCATCAACCCCCGCAACGACAACATGGAGGTGATCCTGCAGCGGATGGAGTCCTTTTCCCGGCCGCTGCTCGCCACGCGGGAAATTGGTTTCCGGCTCGACTACGACCGCCAGCTCCCGCTGATCAACCTCGAAATGGAACAGCGCAAGAACTTTTACCTCATTTACAAGGAAGCCGTGAACAACATCCTGAAATACGCCGACTGCCGGCAGGTGGCCGTGGAAGTGCGGCAGAAGGGGCGGTCCATTATCCTCCGCATCCAGGACGACGGGCGGGGCTTCGACCTGTCCAAAACCTCGGAAGGGTATAAGTCGTCCGATGTATACGGCGGCGGCAACGGCCTGAAGAACATGCAGCTCCGGGCCCGGGAAATGAAAGGCAGCTTACAGATCAGCAGTGCGCCGGGCAAAGGCACCACCGTTCACCTGACCTTTCCCATCACCTGATTTGGGGATAGGTTCGGTTACCGGAAAGAACCAACTTTAGGATCCCAGAATCAAAACACCACATGAGCTTACGTATTGCCATTTTCGACGACAACAAGAATATCCGCGAGAGCATAACGCTCCTGCTGCAGACCGTACCCGAATTCGACGTGGTCGGCACCTTTTCCCACGTACTGGACTGCGTGGAGGACGTGCAGGAATGCCGGCCCGACATTGTGCTGATGGACATCGAAATGCCGGGCATGTCGGGCATTGAGGCCGTGCGGGCCCTGAAAAAGGAATGGCCCCACGTGCAGATCCTCATGCAGACGGTGTTTGAGGACGACGACCGCGTGTTCGATTCCATCTGTGCCGGTGCCTCGGGGTACATCCTGAAGAACCACCTCAACACCCGGCTCATTGATGCGATCCGCGAACTGCAGTTCGGCGGCTCGCCGATGTCGCCCTCGGTGGCCCGCAAGGTGCTGAACAAAATGCAATCGGTGGCCTCGGTCATCCAGCCCGAGGAAGCCCCAGACTACCACCTGACCGCCCGGGAGAAAGAAGTGCTGTCCTGCCTTGTGAACGGCCTGTCCTACAAGATGATCGGGGCCGACCTCGGCATCAGCTACGAAACCGTGCGCAGCCATGTAAAGAAGATCTACGAAAAACTGCATGTGGCTTCGCTCACCGAAGTGGTGGCGAAAGCCATCAACCAGCGCATCGTTTAGTCATGAAAAAGAGATCGGTTGTTTTCCTGCTCCTGGAGCTGCTCGGTGCCGGCCTTTATTTAGGCTGCCGGTACGGTACGGAGGCGCCGGACTTTATAAAAGATCGGGACGCCACGCACCTGTTGGCATCCGGACATCCTGCCGGGCCGCACCGTTTTGAAATGACCCGCCCCGCACCGGCTGCCGCTGCCATTTACCCTGCCCATCCTTAGTCTTTAACATGCCTGCAGGCTTTGCTGCGCATGCCTTTCTGCATACCTTCCTTTTCGCTGCTCTTTCCCTCCTCACCATTTTCGGTTATCCCCAGCCGTTGTTTCGGTGATTGATTCCGCTGCCGCAGAAATCCATTTTTGCACCACAAAATCAATCTACCATGATGATCCCAAAAACACTCTTCTGCCTGCTCCTGCTGGCGGTTATTGCCGGCACTTCCTGTTCGAAATCCACGGCCCCTGCCAAAAGCGTGCAGGCCTATTCCGGTGCAGCGGTGCTGTACTGGAATGAGGTTGCCTACGAGGCCTTTGGCGGCACGCAATACCAGCATTCCCTGATGGCCTCCCGCATCAATGCCCTGGTGCACCTGGCGATGCACGATGCGGTGAACGGGGTGGAAGAACGGTATGAGCGCTACGCGTTTACCGGGAAGGATGCGGAAGCACATCCGGTTGCCGCCGTCGCCTCCGCCGCGCATGCCATCCTCCTGAAAGAAACGCCCGGCCGTAAAGGATACCTCGACTCCGCCCTTGCCCAGTCGCTGGCCACCGTTCCGGCCGGCGAAGCCCGGGACCGCGGTATCGTGCTCGGGTCCGCAGCAGCCGAAGCGGTACTGGCCAAACGGGCCGGTGACGGCTCGGCCGGTGACCCGGTTAACCCGGTGCCCCCTTCCAATGTTCCGGGTGTCTACCAGCCGGTGCCGCCCTTCGATTTTGCCTTTGCCCTGAACTGGGAAAACGTACAGCCCTTTGCCCTGGAGCGGAAGGACCAGTTCCGCGTGGCCCCGCACCCCGCCCTGAACAGTGCCGCCTATGCCGAAGCCTTCCGGGAAGTAAAGGAGAACGGGAAACGTAACAGCAGCACCCGCACGCCCGACCAGCTGGCCTATGCCCGCTACTGGTACGAGTTTTCGGAAGCCGGCTGGAACCGCGTGGCCCGGGTGGCCTCCGAAAAGGAGGGACTGAGCCTGCCCGAAGCTGCCCGCTTGTTTGCCCTGGTGGACATGGCCATGGCTGATGCTTACATTGCCGGCTGGGATTCCAAGATCCATTACAATTTCTGGCGTCCCTTTACGGCCATCCGCCAGGCAGGTACCGACGGCAATGAAGCTACCGCGGCCGATGCCGCCTGGGAGTCGGAAATGCCAACGCCCCCGATCCACGATTATCCTTCCACCCACAGTGCCCTGGGCAATGCCGCCGCCACGGTGCTGAGCCGCCTGCTCGGCAGCAACACCGGCTTTACCATGAGCTCACCCACGGCGGTACCGGAAGGAGCTGTGCGCAGCTTCCCGTCCTTCCGCCAGGCGGCCGATGAAAATGCCGACTCGCGGGTGCAGGCCGGCCTCCACTTCCGCTTTTCCTGCGTGGCCGGCCAGTCGCTGGGCGACAAGATCGGTAACTGGGTAGTGGATCATGCCCTGCAGCCCGTGAAGTAATCATTTGGTTGAACCTACTTCATACCCTTTGATCAGAGAGCAGGCTTCCGCAGGGAAGGCTGCTCTTTTTTTGCCCGGCGCGGCCTCACCGGATTCGGGGACGGAAAGGGGAGATGTGGGGATGGTCTTCGCCTTCGGGATACAGCAGCTTTGCAGAAACGAAAACATATGAAAATGCACCTCCTTTTGGTCCTGCTGTTACTGGTTTCCGGGGCCGGTGCGCAGGAGGAGTCCCTCGCGCTGTACCGCTCCCTGCCCTGTGATGCCGCGGCCCACGATGCCCGGCACCACGAAGTGCCCTCCGGGATCCCGGAGCCCCGGCGCATCCGCCTGGGCACCGGCGTGGAGCTCGAATACGTGGAACAGGGCCAGCCCGGCGGCACACCCCTGATCCTGCTCCATGGGTTGTCCGACTCCTGGCATTCCTTCGAATCCGTGCTGGCCCAGCTGCCGCCCACGGTGCATGCCTTCGCGCTTTCCGGGCGCGGGCACGGCGATTCGGACCGGCCCGACAGCGGGTACACCCCGGAACAGTTTGCCGCCGATGTGGCATCCTTTGTCCGCCTCAAAGGCCTGGGGCCGGTGGTGGTGGCCGGGCATTCCATGGGCGGCGTGCATGCCCTGCAGTTCGCCCTCCATTATCCCGGGCAGACAAAAGGCCTGGTGCTGATTTCCTCCGACGCGGCCTTTGCGCAGAACCCCGGGCTGCCGGAGTTTTACAGCGAAGCCATGCAGCTGCGCGGCCCGATGCCCGAAGCGTTCATGGATGCCTTCCAGCGCAGCACCCTGGCACAGCCGATCGATAGTGCGTATTTGAACCTCCTGATTGGGGAAGGGTTGAAAGTGCCCGTGCGGGTTTTCCAGGCAGCCTTTACCGGTTTGATGGAAACGGACCTCCGCGGTTCTTTGCCCCGCATTCAATGCCCGGTCCTCGTGCTCTGGGGCGGGCGCGATGCCATTTGCCGGCGGGAGGGCCAGGAAACCCTGCGCCGCCGGATCCCCGGTGCACAGCTGCTCATTTATCAGGAGGCCGGTCATGCCCTGCACTGGGAGGAGCCGCAGCGCTGTGCACGCGACCTCTTTTCCTTCCTGCAACCGATTCATCCGCCTGCCGGCACAGCCCCGGCGGCGCCAGGGAACCGGTAACGTAAAAGAACATTCGCTTACCTCGTTAACGGCCCGCAACAACCCGTTAGCACAAGCCTCCATTCGTCAACCACTAAACTCCATTTTATGCCAACACCCATCGACATCCTGCTGGACCCTGTATCCCTGGGCATCCTGGCCATGTACGGCCTGCTGATGCTGTGGGAAGCCCTCTTTCCTGCCCGCCCGCTGCCCTACGTGGCCGGGTGGAAAAGGAAGGGCATCCTGTTCTTCTTTGGTTTCTTTTTCCTGTCCACCTACCTGCCGCTGTGGTACGCCGAATGGCTGCCCACCGCTCAGCTGGTCAACCTTTCGGGGGTGCACCCCGTGCTCGCGGCCATTACGGGGGTGCTGCTCTACGAATTCGGCATGTACGTATGGCACCGGCTGATGCACCGCAACGACTGGCTCTGGAAGATCTGCCACCAGATGCACCACAGCGCAGAGCGCCTCGATACCTACGGCGCCTTTTATTTTTCACCGTTCGACATGGTGGGGTGGACCCTGCTGGGCACTGTCTGCTTTTCGCTTATCCTGGGACTGCCGGCGGCATCCGTTACGCTGGTGCTGCTCATCACCAATTTCTTTTCCATCTTCCAGCATGCCAACATCAAAACGCCGGCCTGGCTGGGTTATATCATCCAGCGGCCGGAAAGCCACGCCGTGCACCATGCGCGCGGGGTGCATGCCTATAACTATTCCGACCTGCCGCTGTTCGACATCCTCTTCGGCACTTTCCGTAACCCGGAACAATACGTACCGGAAACCGGGTTCTATCCCGGTGCTTCGGGGCGGATGACCGACATGATGCTGTTCCGGGATGTCAGTGCGGCAGAACCCGTACAGCCGGAGGAAAAAGAACCTGCCGTACAGTGATGCCGAAGGGTTGCGCCGGTGGAGATGCCCCTTCTTTTGCGCTTCAGTTTTACCTTGCTTCACCTGCGTGGGTAGCAAACAGCCGGAGGCAAAAGACAGGACGCAGTGGTGCCTTATTAGTCCGCCCTGTGCCTGCGTCACTCCCCTGATTCGGTCAGTACCAGCACAGATTCGGGAATAGAAAAACGCTGCCGCATAAAGCAGTTTTGCAGCGAACCTTTTACAAACAACTAAAAAGTAAAAACATGAAAAAGTTGATGATGATCCTCCTCCTGGCCGTGGCTGCTGCTTCGGTGCAGGCGCAGGAAGGCAAGCGGGTCCAGTTTTCCGCCGGACAGTTAAAGCACATTGAGCTGGGAAGCAACCTGGATGTGATCCTGGTTCCTTCGGCCGCACCCCTCACCGAGGTCAAAGGCGATACCGAGGCCTTCTCCGGGTTTTCGGTAACCGTATCCGAAGGCCGCCTGCTGGTGAGCAACCGCAGCGGGGAAGCAAAGACCCTTGTGATCCTGGTGAACGACCTGGAAAGCATTTCGCTGGGCAGCGGCACCCGGGTCAGCAATACCGGCATCCTGCCCGGTCATTCGCTGCGGGTATTTGTGAACGACGGCGCTCAGGCCCGGATCGTGACCGCAGGAAAAGTAGCTGCCTTTCCCCTGGATGACCTGGAAGTAAAGGTGCGCTCCGTTACGCGCCTGCTTTCTGCCATGTAATCAATCCGTACCCGCGCCTCCGGGCACCTTCCCGGGAGGGGTAGCGGGCTAAAAGAATGGGGTGAATAAAAGCACCGGCGCGCCTGGGAAACCGGGCGGCCGGCTGGCTGGAGGAAACACGATCCTTCAGCCTTTGCTTTTCCGGTGCTTCCTGCCAGCAAGGACCTCCAACACCCGGCGCCCGGCAGCAATCCAGTGCGCGCTGCTTTTCCCCAAAAGAGCAGGGTGGAGGACCGGATAAAGAACAGAACGAAAAGTCTGAGCCGCTCCCGGATACCCTCATCCCGCCGGTGGTGCGGGGTCTCTTTCCGCTACAGGGCTGTGCTGCCTTAATCAATTAATGAAAAGCATAATACAATCCGCAGATTTCCTACATTTAACCCCTATTTGCTGATCCTAGATGATGTCTGACCACCCTTCCGCCAACGAACAAGAACGTCTGAATGTCCTTTATTCCTACCAGGTGCTGGATACGGAAACGGAGGCCGACTTTAATGAACTGGTCGCCCTGGCGTCTGGCATTG
>DATAGL010000770.1:0-2943 GCA_036263755.1 Chitinophagaceae bacterium
TACTCAAACGGAGAATTGAGTACTGCGGCTCTGGACGAGGGCCGGCCGCGCGGTTAGTTTTGTGTACCCGGTAGGCCCTGCCTGAAACCGCCCGACCGGCTCACCCGACAACCTGCAGACCATGCCTGTACTTCAATACCCCGGGAGCATGGGGATGCGCCGCTCCCTGCTCCGCCGTAGCCCGCATAGTTCCGTTTCCGGCAAAAAATCCGCTCCGGGCTTTACCCTGGCCGAAGGCCTGGGCTGGCTGGCGGTACATGCCTTCTGGTCGGTGCTCCTGGCAGCTGCCGGTGAGGCGCCGTCCGGAGTCTTCCTTTTCGGGGTGCGGGCGCTCCTCCTGTATCTGTGCTGGGTGTTTTTCTTTGCCCGGCTAGCCCACCGGAAGCCGATATTGCAGGCGGGCGTTCAGCTTCTTTCCGGTGTGGCCTTTGCCGTTGGCGTGGCCGCCCTCCTGAACCTGTGGGAAGCCGCAGCCGGCCAGGCCCCGTTCAGGGCGGTCACCGCCGGCCCTTCTTTCTTTGCCTCCCTGCTCCTATATTATGCGCATGCGGTCCTGTTTCATGCCTGCCGTTTCCGGCGCGCCGCCGGCGCACCAGTGCCACCGGCCAACAGCAGCGAGTTGGATGTCCTGAACACCCGGATCGACCGGCACTTCCTCTTCAACTCCCTGAACGCCATCAGTGCTTCCATACCCCCGGAGCTGGAGGATACCAGGGTGCTGGTGGCCCGGCTGGCCGATACCTTCCGCTATGCCTTGCGGGTAAGCGAGCAGCCGCTGGTGTCCCTGGAAGAAGACCTGGCGTTCATCCGGAACTGGCTGGCCCTGGAACAGCAGCGCTTCGGCCCGCGCCTGTCGGTTCAGTACCGCGTGGACCCTGCTGCCCTGGAGGTGCCGGTACCGCCCATGCTGCTGCAGCCCCTGGTGGAAAACGCCCTGTACCACGGCATTGCCCCCAGCCCGCAGGGAGGGACGGTCACCATTGAATGCCGGGTGGAAGCAGGAGCGCGGCTGTGCATTGCCGTAAGAGATACGGGGGCCGGGTATGCCGGCGACCTGGAGCAGCTGTTCCATAAAGGCACCGGCCTGCGGACCACGGCCCGGCGCCTGAAGCTGTTGTGCCGCCAGCCGATCCGGGTGGAGCGGCAGGAAAAGGGGCTCTTATTTTTCTTTCACCTTCCCTTAAACAATGGTTTATGCAGCGGAGCGTATTGATCATCGATGACGAGCCGGCCGCCCGGCTTCTCCTGCGCCAGTACCTGGAGGCCAGCGGGCAGTTCCGCATCCTCGGCGAATACGACAACGGCCTGGAGGCTGTGGCCGGCATCGACCACCGGGAGCCGGACATCGTGTTTCTCGACATCCGGATGCCGGGACGGAGCGGACTGCAGGTGGCCCAGGAGATCGTACATGTGCCGCAGATCATCTTCACCACGGGCTGCGACCAGTTTGCCCTCCGGGCTTTCGATGCCAATGCCACCGACTACCTGCTGAAACCCTACACCCGCGAGCGGTTCGAGCAAGCTATCCGGAAGGTGCTGCAGCAGGAATCCCCTCGGCCCCCGGCACCGGCCACAGGCGTCACGGAGCCCCTCTCCACGATCCTGGTGGAAAGCGGGTCCAGGCTGGTTTCCCTGAAGGTAAAGGAAGTCATCTGCCTCGAAGCGGACAGGGACTATACGTGGTTGCATACGGCGGCGCGTTCGTACCTCAGCAACTATGGCATCAGCCAGCTGGAACAGCGCCTGTCGCGGCCCGACTTTATCCGGGTGCACCGGTCCTACATGGTCAACATCCACCACATCAGGGAAGTGCACAGGGAAGGATCCACGGCGGAGCTGACCACCTCCGACAACCGGGTGATCCATGTGAGCCGCACGTACATGCCGGAATTAAAAAAGCTGATCTATTAAAGCCCTGGTAATGGGGCGGTGCGCTTTTGGGCCAGGTAGATCAGGTCCGTGGTGACCGAGCCGTCTGCCTCCGGGTAGTCCTGCATAAAGCATTGGAGCACCGTAAACCCGTGCTGCTGCAGCCGGGATTCGATCTCCTGCCTCGGGTAATAGCTGATGTACAGTTGGTGCTCCCCGGTAAAGCTCGTCTGCTCCCACCCGGACCGTTCGGGCGGCCCTTCCATGCAGCTCAGGTAAACGAGGCCGTGATCCGCCGTAAGGGTAGCCAGGCTTTGGAACAACCCGGGCATGTCTTGCGGGGCAAGATAGGGAAGGCAAAAGGAGGCGATGACCGCATGAAACCGCTCCTTCAGCCGGCCGGCCTCCCGGATGTCGAGCAGCCGGAAGGAGGTGCCCGGGTTTTCCTTTTCGGCAGTCCGGATCATCTCCGGGGCGCCGTCGGTGCCCAGGAACTGCAGGTCCGGCCTCCGCGCGGTGCAGTACCGGATCACGTTCCCGGGGCCGCAGCCCAGGTCGAGTACCCGCGCCCCCGCCGGAAGCTTTTCCAGCAGCGGATCAAAGGTGTGCCCGTACAGGGCCAGGTCCATGAACCGGTCGGAGTATTCCTGTACATACCGGTTGTACATATTGAGGTTATGCTGTGTGGTGTCCATCCGAACGTAAAGTGCTGCATCTATGAGTGCCTCAGGCAGCCTGCACATGAAATCTACGCTTCTTTCCATAAAACAGGCTAACCGTCTCCGGAAACCTATAGAATGGTGGTCTTTTCCTCTTCCGGTTCCATACCGCCTGTTGCCCGTAGCGGCGGATGACCTGGAGCAGGGCCCGGCCTTGTGCGGGATAAATGATCCTCAGGAAGGGACCGTATAAGTCAGCTGTACGGAGCCATTGCCATAGGTGCGCGTTTGGATGAGGGTAAGCGGGACACGATGACGCAGCCGGTCGACCATGGGTTTGCCGCCGCCCAGCAGCACGGGAATGACCGCAATGGAAAGCTCGTCCACCAGGCCCAGGTCCAGCAGGGAAGCCAGG
>DATAGL010000771.1:0-1590 GCA_036263755.1 Chitinophagaceae bacterium
CATGTTGTACATGACGCCGTTCACCTGCTCGTTCTTTACCCGGATGCCTTTCCGGAACCCGCGGAAGTACCCGTCGCGGATGGTAAAGTGGTTCATATTTCCATGGACCAGCGTGCCGGAGGAAATGATGTTGGGATACACCACCACGCCTACAGGTGTGGAGGCACAGGTATCCGGTGCTTCCAGCTTATTGCCGATCAGCTGCACGTTGGATACATTGGCGAATTCGAAGCCGATGTGAAACGCATTGCGCACCGTATTGTTCCGGATCACGATGTTCGAGGCGCCCGTGGTGCGGCTGGCAAACTTGATGGAGCCTTTTACGCTGTCGAATACGTTATTCTGGAGCGTATAGTCGGCACAGGCCGACCCGGTAGTATAGGTGGTGCTGAGCTGGAAAATGTTGCGGAAAAAGTTGTCGTGCACATTTACGCGGCGTGTGGCTACGGACCCGTTGACCAGGATCAGGGTAGCGGCCCGGATGGCGCCATCGCCGAAGTTATAAAAGTTGTTCCTGAAGATCTCCACATCCCGGCTGTCGTATACATAGATACCGCCGTCGCCTGCATTGATCAGCGGCGTAATGTTGCCCCACTTGTCCTTGATGTACTGGAGGCCCGGTGTGTGCCCGTAAAGGGAGAACCCGGAAATTCTGGCTCCTTCACAGTCCTTGACCTTGAAGATGCATTCCGTACCGTCGAATACGCCTTCGCGGGCTTTATAGATCGTAGCCCCGGGCTGGCCTTCCAGCACCAGATTACGGACCCCGCTGACCTTAATTTCAGAGGTCGTATAATATTTTCCGGAAGGAAAGTAAATGGTCATTTTCCCGGCGGCATACGCCACCGCTTTATCCACGAACGGGCGGATAGGGGTACCGGCAGAACCGTTGTAGTCGGCTTTTGCACCGAACTGCTTTACCGATACACGCTTGCCGGCAAACAGGGCTTTCCAGCGGCCGGCCTTGGAGGCCGTGATGGTCAGCGGGCGCAGCACGCTGCCGCCATCATCCGCCTCGCGGCTGTTGGGGCTCCAGTGGTAATCCGTTGCGCCGCCGTCGTTATCGGAATAATATCCTTTGGTCCGTACGAGTTCTCCGGAATCCACGCCGATGCGGTTGCGCAGGGCTTCCGGTGTAGGCACAGCCAGCTGGCTGGCAGAAAAGGGTATGCTTCCGGTAGTTGAATAATCGGCAATTTCAGGTACCCATAACCGTGTGACGGGATTCCAGAAATAAGCGGAAGTGTCTTTGAAGGCAATAAATACTTTGGTCAGGTCTTTTGGTGCCGGAAGGCTTACCGTAGCGGTAGTGGTCAATCCGGTTTGCAGGGAAGCAATTTCCAAAGCAGTCGATTGTTCTTCCAGTTCTTTGGAGCAGGAAGAAAACACGGCCAGGGCAGACAGGCCGTAAAGAAGGGTTTTGGTCATAGGAATTTCACTTAATGCGTGCCCTTCCCGGACATACGGATCGTGTTGGCTGCACCTAGCCGTACCCGTAAGGGGCGCAGGTGTTCCAGCGTGTTCGTTCCGAAACCGTGCAGGTGGGGCACCGTTCGTTAAAATGGATGGTGTTTTTTCTTTTCCGGGCAG
>DATAGL010000772.1:0-5967 GCA_036263755.1 Chitinophagaceae bacterium
CCGGTGCGGGCGGAAGGCACGTTCAGCTTCCTGCCGGATACCACCCTGCTGGCCTATACCCGGCCGGCCTACGAACAGGCAACCTTCCGGTTCCGGTTGCTCCTGTATAAAAAACACCCGCCTCAACCGGACTTCTCCGGGGCGCATGCTGCCATTAACCCCTACCTGTCGCGCAAAGACCGGAAGTTCCTGAAGCTGGACCCGTTGTCGCCTCAGGAATTGTATGAGGAAGCGATGCGGTTGCATAAGCAGTCTATCGAACCGGATCTGACGCAGGCGGCGCGCAAGGACCTGGCCCGACGTGCCAAGACGATCCTGGATACGCTGAACCGGCGGGAGCCGCTCAACGAGGAATATTTCTACGGGTGGAAGCAGGTGAAGCGCAACCTGTACTACACGCTGGACAGCAACTGGGGCGCTTATGCGCAGGAGGTGAAAAGAAACATCGAACGCACAAACGGCTTCCTCCAACACTTCGCCGGCGATACGGCCAAGATCCGTGAGTACCGGCGGGTGCTGTCCAGCGACTACGGCAGCCTTTCCTTTTACCTGGTATTTTCCGGCCGGCCGCCCGAAGTGATCGCGATGGCGCAGGAAGGGCTGCGCATCGACCCGACCAATGATTTTATCTACACCAACCTGGCCCTGGGCTACCTGCTGAATAAGGAGTTCGCAAAAGCGAAAGAGGAATACCGGAGGCTGAAGGGAAAATACTACCGTGACTCGGGCCGCAATTTTGTGCCGGTCTTTCTGAAAGACTTTGACCTGCTGGAATGGTGGGGTGTGATCGACCGCAATAAGGACCGGGAGATTTATGATTTCGCCCAGCGGGTGCGCTGCTGGCTGCAGGACGAGAAGAAGTGCAGCCTGGACTGATCCGGCACCCGGTTGCCTGGCGCTTCCCGGGGTCAGGCAACCGGTACGGTGTAATAAAATCCCTCGGGAAACCCTTCCACTTCGTTGAGGTCGAGCTCCAGCACCGTGCCGTCGTCGGTATAAGCGCCTACGGTAAAGGATTCGTAAGCAGTAATTTTTAATTCAGCCGCGCCATCCACCACCGGCACGAACCGGATCTCCCGGATGAACGAAGGATGCAGGAAAAACGCCAGTTCGGGTCCGGGCACCAGCCGGTCGCCGCCTTCCACTTTCAGGTGTACCGTGTAAAGACCGGGGATCAGGCCTTTGCGGACGGTAGCTGACAGGGTTTTCCCGTTGGCGGCCGGCTGGCCGCCCCAGCGCCCCTTTTGCTTGTCGTCCGGCACCTGTACCGGCTGTTTGTCGTAAAGCGCCCGGACGCGGTCGCGGAAGGGGCTGGGGTCTTTCCAGTAGAATTTAGGCGGGTAACCGGGCTGCCCGTTCAGATCGAGCTCCAGCATCGTGCCGTCTTCCAGGTAGGCGCCGAGGGTAAAGGCTTCGTAGGCGAGCGGGATGGTCAGCCGGGCTGCGCCGCCGGCAGCGGTGACGAACTCGATCTCGCGGGCAAAGCTGTCGTGCAGGAAAAACGCGGCCTGCCCGCTGAGCGGCCGGCCCGGGTCCACGGACTCCACCGAGGCATCAATGGCAAAAAACCCGGGGATAAGGGTGGTGCGCACCCGGGCGAGCAGGCGGCGCCCGTTGGCCTCGGGGGAACCACCCCAGCGGTTTTTCTGCAGGTCGTCGGGTACGGTGACCGGGCGCCCGGGATAAAGGGCCTTCACTTCGGCGGCAAACTGTTCGGGGGATTTGGGGTCGCCATCCCGGCGCACATCGGCCGCTTCGATCCATTCCTCTTTGCCCAGCCGGTACCAGCCGTCCCGCTCTTCCAGGATTTCCACTACCACGCCCTGTTCCAGGAAGTAGTCTACCAGCCCGTGTTTATCGGGAAGGAGGCAAACGGCCGCCTTCGGTGCCTGCACGGTGCCTTTGGTCACCCGGGGATGGCGGATCTTGATAGGAACGGTAAAGGCGTTCCAGTCGGCCCCGCCGGTGACAAAGGTGCCCTGTTCCGTTTTCAGGTCAATGCCCCGGGTATAATGCTGCGCACCGAACCGCAGCGCTTCCTGGGTCAGTTCCGTAAGGTCCATCGGGCGGACCGAAACAAACACCTTGAGGTAATTGAATACTTCATAAATTCCGCGCTTAAGGTATTCTTTCTCCACCCGCAGGGGCAGTGCTTCGAACGTCCGCCCCTGTACGACGGCCCTCAGGTAGTGCCAGTGATTGCTGGCGGCATACTGCGGTTCGGCCAGCTGCACGATCCCGTACCGGCTGTCCAGGTACAGGAAGGCCACATACAGGCCACCGCCCTCCGTGCCTGCGGGACGCACCTTGCATTCCACATACGGCTGCAGCCAGGCTCCGCGGACCCGGTCGTAGTGCAACACCACCTGGTCGGGGTTGATCTGTTCTTTCACCTGCACGTTTTTCGCGGCCACGGCTTCCGGAGAAAACCCTTCAATGAGCTCAAAACCGATATCAAGTACCGTGCGGCCCAGCGGGCCGGCGTTATTGTCCAGCTCCAGCACCCCCTGCCATTTGGCGATGTACTCCAGCTGCTTGATGAACTCAAAGGGATCGCGCTGGAACTCGAACACGGGGCGGCTTTCCCGGCCGGGCCGGCCGATATCCGTCGGGTACATCAGGTAAAAGCCCTGCTCGCCGGTGGCGATAAAATACCGCGCTTGCGCCGGCGGAGGATCGGCGATGTCCACGAAGTGGATGTCATGGTTGCGGGTAGCTTCGAGAAAGTCCTCCTTCCGCGCGTGGTCCACTTCCGGGTGAAAGCCGATGACCACCCGGGGCAGGGCATTCTGAACCAGTACGGCCTGGTAGGTGCCCTGTTGGTACAGGTCGAGGGTCGTCCTGGCTTTTTCCCCGATCACCGCATCCACCACGCTGTATTCTTCGAACACTTCGCTTACGGAAACAACGGGCCCGCCCAGCACCGAAAACAGCGTGGCCATAAACCGCAGCGAGGGCCGGATGCCCTGCCGGGTGCCTGCATTGACGATCCACTGGTTCCGGCCGGCATCAAAATGAACCGTATAGGAAGCGGGCTGCCGGGGGTTCCGGGTAAGGAACACTAAATCCGCTCCCCCGGCGGGACTGGCCGTCAGCACCGGGTATTCCCCGTTCCAGTCTTTCCCGGCCATGCGCAGCTGCAGGCGGCGGGCCAGCTCCCGGTAGGTCAGCTGCCCCCCGCCTTCCCCGAGCAACTCCAGCAGAGATTCAAAGAAATGGTTGGTGCCCGGGTTGCGCTCCGCTTGCCGGAAGCTTTCCGGCACACAGCTCTTCAGGCAAATGAAGGGTTCCGGCATGGGTACTGAGGGCTGTTCCCCGTTAAGGTCCACGGCGTCGTGCACATCGGCAATAAGCACCAGCAGTACGTTGCGTTCCCGCAGCTGCTGCAGCTTTTGGTAAAAAGCCTCATACAGCTCCCGGTGGAAAAAGGGCCCGTCGTCGCTGTAAAACAAATCCGGCAGGTCCGCAATGCGGTTGCCGAAGCGGAGGGCGGCCCCGGAATAAAACAGCAGGCAGGTATCGCCTTCCCGCGCCGTATCCCAGGCTTCCAGGGCGGCCAGGACCTGGGCCCGTTCCACCCGGCCGGTCAGGGCTTCTTCCGCGAGGTGCAGCGGCTGGCCGGGGCGGCGCAGGGAGTGCAGGTATTCATGCATCCGCCGGGCATTTTCAGCGGAGAAAGGCAGCCGGAGCCGGTCGGTATGGTCGAACCGGTCAATGCCTACACAGAGTGCGTACAGTGCAGGATAAGCGCTTTGGCCCGGGGCTGCGGGGCCCGGGGCCGGGTGGTCCCAGCGCCACAGGGGCTGGCCGGCCTCCCGGAACCAGGGGGCTACGGACAGGCGAAAGCCCGCACCCTGCCCGGATGCTCCGGCCTGCTGCTCCAGCAGTTCGGGGATGCTTTGCCCGCGGGCAATACCGGTGATAAGCCCTTCGGCAAACCGGGCATAGTCGGCATTGAAGATCATGTATTCGGTGCCTACGGCCAGCTGAACGCCGATCTGGCTGGCGATATGGGCAATGGACAGCGAGGCGTCCATACAGGACACGAGCAGGCGGATCCGGTCCTGGTTCTCCAAAATATCCACCAGGTCGGAAAGGGCGAGGCCGCCGCCTTTGAGCAGGATGTTTCCTTCTTTGCCGGCCCCGGAGAAATACAGGAGCTCTACCCGGTTCCGGTGGCTGCTGCGCAGCATGTGCTCCAGGAACCGGTCTTTGTCGGGGTTGAACAGCAGGATCACTTCCACCGCGGCTGCGTGCTGCTGCAGGGCTTCGAGGGCCCGGAGCAGGGGCGCCTCCGCGTTCCGGATGGCGGCTTCCCGCTGGCCCGGCCGGTTAAAGACAAACAGGAACAGGGGCCGGCCCTTCGGCTTTCCGGCCTGGAAGGACTGCAGCTGACGGATGTACTCCTGCTTCGTGCCGTCCGGCGAAAGGCCCGCTTCGGTCACAAAGGTTTTGAGGGCCACCGCCGTATCGGGGTCCCACCAGCCGGTGGGGCCACCGTCCCGGTACCCGCTCTGGCGCAGTTCATTCTGCAGGGCGGCGGTCAGGTTGCCGGCCTGCAGGAAGAACCGGTCCAGCATATCGGGGTGACAGGAGAACTGCGGCGTGCTTTTGTAGCCCAGGCTACCCTGCGTGAGCTGGGGCGCGGGAATGAGGTAATACTGCTCCAGGGCGGCCACGAACAGCCTCCGGTTGGTCAGGAGCTGCCCGCTGTCCAGCACCGCCTGGGCCAGCGCGTAGGTAAAGGCGTAACAGGGGCCTTCCTTTTGTTCCACCACGGTGCGGCCCGCCGGCTCTTCGTACCGGCCGGCAGCGTACACCACGCCGCCCGGCCGGGCAGGGTCCAGCCAATGGGGCGTGGCGGCGTGGTCCAGCTCCAGCACCAGGGTAACAGAAGCACAACGGGCTTCGCCGGCCAGCCGCCCGATTTCCGCGTCGGTCAGCCGGGAAGGGGTCTCCGGGGCACCTTCCTCCGCCGCACACCGGAGGCGGCAATGCCCATCGGCCGGGTCGGCGTGCCCGGCGAGGTAAAGCAGCAGGTCCTCTTCTTCCCCGGCCCCGGCCACGAGGGCCGTCCAGGCTTCCAGGATACGGGAGCGGGTGGCCCCGGCCCCTTCCAGTATGGTTAGTTCGGTGCCGCCTTCGCGGGGGCCGGCTTCCAGTACCTGGCAGAAATAGCGGGCCGAATGAACGGCCACTTCCCGCTGTTCCCCGCCGCTGGCGTCCCCCGGTGCGCCCACGATCAGGGCCTTGAGCTTTTTGCCCGAGAGCAGGCGGATCTTTTCCACCGTGTCCTGCTTCATCACGATCTCGATGCCGCCCTCCGCCGTATCGCTAAGCAGCTCCAGCAGGCCGGGGTCAGCGTTCAGCCGTTCAATGAACCCTTCCGTATTGTTTTGCAGCAGGGCCTTCCAGGCATCCATCCAGCCCGCTTCCTGCCGCATCCGGTGGGTTCCGGGGCTTTCATAGGCCAGCTGCTGCAGGCGCTTGCTGGTTTTAACGTACCCATCCAGGGCCAGCAGCAACTCCGATTCGTTGAAGTGCTCCGATACTGCCCGGATCCGGTCGAGCAGCTGCTTCGCGGCCCGGTCCGGGTCGTACCAGGACAGGGCTTCCAGCTTCTGGACTTCGCGGTGGCGTTCGCCCCAGCGGCGGGTGCCTGCATTCGGAAGGTCGTGGTACGACTCTACGAAGCGTGCAACGGCTTCGATGGGGTAGAGCTTTTTTTCATTGACTGCTCCAGGACCGCTTTCCGCCTTCAGCCATTTCAGCAAGGCAAGGCGGATGTCCGGCTGCAATTCATACAGCTCAAAGCCGGCTTCGCGGCACAGCGGGGAAAGCAGCAGGTCGGATACAGCAATGCGGTGAATGGAAAGCGGCGTACCGTTCCAGTGGTACCGGTTGAAGTTCTGCCAGATGCGGAACAGCAGGTCCGGGGTGAGCAGGGCGGGCACGGCGGCATAGGCG
>DATAGL010000773.1:0-2547 GCA_036263755.1 Chitinophagaceae bacterium
GACCGCAAAAAATCGGGGCTCGTAAAAATACAGGACGCAAAACGGCGCAACCGGGAAAATGTCAACCTGATGGCTACCATCACACCCGATGGCGTGGTCAAAGGTTCGGCCAACTTCTTCCTCATCGATTATGCCCGCAACGGCCTGGTGGCCCGCTACGGACAGGATACTACCCGTTACCGGGACGCCCTGGTGCAGAAAAACAAAGCCATCCAGATTGATTCGGTACAGGTCAAAGGACTTGAAGCCGATACGCTGGCCCTGCAGGAATCGTTTGGTGTAGCCTATACCCTGACCCAGAACGGAAGTTATTACCTGCTGAATCACAACCTGTTCTCCGGCATGGATAAAAACGTATTCACTTCAAAATACCGGTTTTCCAACATTGATTTCGGAAGCGCCTATTCCTATACAAGCACGAGCCGGTTTACCCTGCCGGAAAACTTTGCGGTGGAATCGCTGCCCAAATCCACGCGGATGGCCCTGCCCGGAAATGACCTGTTCATCCTGCGGAGCATCACGCAAAACGGCACCACGCTGCAGGTGGATTACCTGGTGGAGTTCAACCAGTCCGAGTTTTACCCCGAACAATACGAAGGGGTCAAGGAATTTTATAAAAAGATGATCGACCTGCTCAATGAGCCGGTGGTTCTGAAGAAAAAATCCTAGGATGCGAACGCTCTTCTTCCTGTTACTGTTCTTTTGGGTTGCGGACAGTCCGGCGCAGTCCTCCCTCCTGTCCCTGTCGGCAGCCTCGGCTCCGGTGCCCGACTCCCTGAAGGCAGGCGCCGACGCCGTATACCGGCTCAATGAGCAGGTGATCGACATCCACTCCCCATCCCGGTTTACCTGGAAGGTCCGGCAGGTGATTGCCCTGCTGACACCCAATGCAGGCTATTTACTGAAGCAGCGTTTGTCCACCGACAAATTTTACAAGGTAACCGATGTGCGGATCATAGTGTATGATGCCGCGGGGAATGAATGGAAGCGCTTTTCCAGAAAAGATTTTTCGCTGGCAGCCGCATACGACGGGATTTCGCTCATTACCGACGACAAGGTGCTTTCGTTTGATGTGCCGACGCCCGGCACCCCCTGCACCCTGGAGGTTCAGTATACCTATGAGGTAACGGGTTATATCTCCCTTCCCGACACCTACCTTGCCCAGCCGAAGCGGGGCACGGAGCTATTCCGCTGCACGGTATCGGTACCTGCCGAACTGGACATCCGGTACCGCAGCCGCAACATCGGGATAAAGCCCGAGGTGCGGTCGGAAGGTAACAGAAAAGTATACACCTGGGAAGCCCAAGGACTCAAGCCTGCAAAAGTGGAAGCAGACGGCTTTGCGGCCACGAAGTATCTGCCTGTTCTGGAGCTGGAGCCCAACGCCTTTGACTACGACGGGTATAAAGGGACCTTCCGCAGCTGGAAAGAGTTCGGGGCCTGGAGCTACCCTTTCTATGTGGAAGAAGCGCCGTTTGCGCCGAACCGGGTGCAGGAGATCCGCGACCTCGTGAAAGACAAAGAAGGCCGCCGGGAAAAAGCCGAAGCGCTGTATGCCTACCTCCAGCAGAATATGCGGTATGTAAGCATCCAGCTGGGTATCGGCGGGTTCAAGCCCTTTACGGCACGCTTTGTAGATGAGAAAAAATACGGCGACTGCAAGGCCCTGACCAACTACATGAAGCACCTGCTGGCAACTGTAGGCATTACGGCGCATCCGGCCCTGGTCAATGCCGGTTATGATGAGGTGCCGGTGGATCCCTCCTTTCCTTCCAATAAATTCAATCATGTGGTCCTGTGCGTGCCGGATGGTAAGGATACCCTCTGGCTCGAGTGCACCGCAAAGACCGGACGGCCGGGTTTTCTCGGTGCCTGGACGGAGAACCGCAATGCCCTTTTGCTGACACCTTCGGGCGGTATCCTCGTGCGTACCCCGGATAGCCGGCCGGAAGACAGCCGCCTGGTCAGCCGTAACCGGATCCGGTGGAATACCGAAGGCGCTGCCGATGTGGAGACTACCTTGTTCGGCACCGGCAAATATTTCACTGACCTGTACCAGTTTTCGGAAGGAACCAGCAGCGACCGCATCGAATTCCTTACCGGTCAGTTCCTGTTTGCCGTTCCCGAAGAATGGTCGTTTGGCTCCCTTTCCGATTCTGCCAACGGGGCTACGATTCCGGCTTTACTGCAATATGAAAAAGGATACAGCTTTAAGGCGGGTACCAAGTTTTTTGTGAGCCCCCGGATTAATGGTTTCCTGGACACGGAACTGCAGTTGGCCCGCCGTGATCAGGACTATCTTTTCAGTTATCCTTTTGAAAAAACCGATACAACGGTTTATCAGCTGCCCCCAAATTTTTCAGTGGAACAGCTGCCTCCGGATCAATCCATTTCCGATGCCTGGGTCCAATATCAACGGACTTCCACAGCCGATGCCGTTACCCGCACAGTGACCATTACCACACGGCTGCGGCTGGTCCGCCATATCATTCCGGGACCGGCGTATGAAGGCCTGGTACATACCTTTCAAAAAATCCGGGAAGCGGA
>DATAGL010000774.1:0-3555 GCA_036263755.1 Chitinophagaceae bacterium
GCCGCTTCCACCCGGAGCGCCGGCTCCGGCCGGACAGCCACTGCAACCAAGTCCGCTGCAACGAAATCCCCTGCAACAAAATCCGCCGCTTCCAAAAGCACCGGCGCCGCTTCCAAGAGCCGCTCGGGTGCCCAGATGAAGGATGATCAAACCATGCTGCGGGAACTGTTCATGGATGAACTCCGTGATATTTACTGGGCGGAGAAACACCTGACGAAGGCCCTGCCCAAAATGATGCGGGCAGCTACTTCCGGGGAGCTGAAAAGCGCCTTCGAGCGCCATATCACCGTAACGGAAGAGCAGATCAGCCGCCTGGAGGAAGCCTTTGAAATGCTGGGTGAAAAAGCCCGCGCCATTAAGTGTGAAGGCATGGAAGGCCTGGTCAAGGAAGGCCAGAAGGTGATGGAAGAAATGCCCAAGGGCACGGCTGTACGCGATGCCGGTCTGATCATCTCTGCCCAGAAGATCGAGCATTATGAAATTGCCGCTTACGGCAGCCTTGTACAGCTGAGCCGTACCATGGGCAACCAGGAAATGGCCGAGCTGCTGCAGCAAACCCTCGATGAGGAGAAAGAAGCCGACCAGCTGCTGACTGAACTGGCTGTCAGCGGGATCAATATCAACGCCGAGAGCGAAAGCGAATAACCGCTTTCACCGGTGGTTTGGAAAAAGTCAGCCCTTTGGTCTGACTTTTTCTTTTTTATCCCCAGGCCGGATGTATTTAAACCCCAAGCAATAATGGAAACCGCGCAACTGTCCCACCGGGAGTTCCTGAAGATCGACAAGGACTATACCCGCAGCGCCAAGGTCGCCGACCTGGTGTATGTGAACGATAAGGATCCGGGCATCACCCGGGTGAAGAAGGGATCCGGGTTCAGTTACCTGTCCAACGGGAAGCCGGTCAAGGACCCCGAAGTACTGGAGCGCATCCGAAAGCTCGCCATTCCGCCTGCCTGGACAGGGGTGTGGATCTGCGCCGATCCGAACGGGCACATCCAGGCCACCGGAACCGACCTGCGGAACCGCAAGCAGTACCGCTATCATGCTCAATGGCAGCACCTGCGCAACGAAACAAAGTTTCACCGCCTCTACGAATTCGGGAAGCTCCTCCCCTCCCTGCGCCTGCGCCTCGAGGAAGACATGGCCCTGAAGGAGCTGACGGCCGATAAGGTCATCGCCACGGTGATCTCCCTGATGGAGCGCACCTATATCCGGGTGGGCAACAATGACTACGAAAAACTGTACGGCTCCTATGGCCTGACCACCCTGAAGGACAAGCACGTTACGGTAGAGGGGGATAAGATCCGCTTTTCGTTCAAAGGCAAGAAGGGCATTTTCCATGATATTTCCCTGAAGAACCGGCGCCTGGCCCGGGCCGTTCAGGCCTGCCGCGATATCCCCGGCCGGGAGTTGTTCCAGTATTTCGATGCCGCCGGGGAACGCCGCTCTATAGATTCAGGAATGGTCAACCGCTACATCAAGGAAGCCACCGGCGGCGATTTCACGGCAAAGGACTTCCGGACCTGGGCCGGCACCCTCAATATCATCCGGGCCTTCCAGACCTTCGGCATTCCCGAATCAGACACGGAATGCCGCAAGAACGTACTGGCCGCCCTGGATGAGGTCAGCCATAAGCTCGGAAATACGCGGACCGTCTGCCGCAAATACTATGTACATCCGGGGATCATCCAGCTTTATGAAGACAAAACGCTGAGCAATTACCTGGGCGAGCTGGACTCCATCGAAAAAACCGATGACCTTACGGGACTGACCTCGGAAGAGCGGGTGCTGATGAAGATTCTACAGTCACTGGTGTGAGGAAAGTTCACGGGCCGGACGCCTGAACGCCAAAGCCAGCCAACCCGTGAACCGGTAGATGTTATTTTTTCCGGGAAGCACCTTTCCTGGCGGCAACGCCTTTCCCGCTTGCGCTTTTTTTCGGAGCGGCTTTTCCGGAGGCGCCTCCTTTGGATGCGGCCCCTCCCTTTCTGGCAGCCGTTTTCTTTGGTGCCGCTTTTTTGGAAGCGCCCTTACCGGCGGTGCTCTTTGCGCCCGCACCTTTTTTGGCGGCACCGCCTTTGGCGGAAGCCGTTCCGCTTTTTTTAGCAGCCGCTTTTTTTGGGGCAGCTTTTTTCGCGGCCGCTTTTTTCGGAGCACCGCCTTTACCGGCAGCACTACCTTTTTTCGCTGCGCCTTTCTTCGCCGGCACCTTCGATCCGCTTTCGCGGGCTTCCGAAAGACCGATCGCAATGGCCTGCTTGCGGGAAGTCACTTTTTTGCCGGAGCCGCTTTTCAGCTTTCCTTCCTTCAGTTCATGCATGGCTTCTTTCACTTTGCTGCCGGCTCCTTTGGAATACTTTGCCATAATAGAATGGTTTGGGTTAGTAATGCCTTTAAAGGCAAAATTTTCATACCAGCCGCCGGGGCCGGCTGCCGGTATGATTTTTTTGAATCTTCCGGAAAAGCAACGATATGGCAACGAACGAACAAGTAATAGGACTGCTGAATGACCTCATTCAGATCAACAACGACCGGGTGGTAGGCTATGAAAAAGCCATTGATGAGCTGAAAGAAGAAGACGGCGACCTGCGCGCCCTGTTCCAGCGCTACACCATCGAAAGCAAGGAGTACGCAAATGAGTTAGGCCATGAAGTCAGCCGCATCGGCGGCAGTCCTACTGACGGCACCACCAACTCCGGTAAAGTGTACCGGGTATGGATGGACCTGAAGGCCGCCATCGCCGGCAAGGACCGCAAGACGATCCTCGACAACTGCGAATTCGGCGAAGACGCTGCCCAGAAGGCCTACGACACGGCCCTGAATTCCGACGTGGAGCTCGAAGCCCCGCTGCGGGAGCTCATCGTGCGGCAGAAGACGGCCCTGCGTGCCGGCCATGATGAAGTAAAGCGGCTGCGCGATATGCATGCCGGCATCAAGAAATAACGGGGTGGTCCAAACGGGCGCCTTTCTCCCTAATTGAGGCCGGGCCTTTTCCCGGCCTCTTCTTTTGGGGAAAGGTAACCTCAGCCATTACGCCCTTTAAGGCGCTTATTATTGGCAAACATTTTTCACTTGAAGGCTAAAACCGGCAATATGATTCTGAATGAAAACAACAGCATGCCTTACATGAAGAGCATGGCGACCTGTTTGAACCGGATGGTGGCCGACGGCTACACGGAAGACTTCAAAGTAGGTGCGCGCGGGCTCGAATCCCTGCAGCGGGGTGTGGTGTACCAGCCGGCCCAGGTACAGGTGGTTAATTTTTTCCGTTTTGAAGGCGCATCGGATCCTGACGACAATGCGATCGTTTATGTAATTGAAACCGAGGATGGGGCCCGCGGAACCCTGATCGACGGCTACGGCGTATACAACGACCCGACCATCGGTGCCTTTATGAAAGAAGTGGAAAGCATCCGTAAAAAAGTAGTGAAGGACTGATATGAATGTACGTTCTGCCTGTACAAAAGCCTGCCTCGAGGCCTGGATGCACTGCGAGGAACTGCTGGCCAGCATCCATCTGCACAACGCCCGTATTTCCGAGCGCCTGGCCCGCAC
>DATAGL010000775.1:0-5469 GCA_036263755.1 Chitinophagaceae bacterium
TTCGTTTTAAAGCGGGGTGAAGCAACAGGATAAAGATACGTTCTTTTGGTATAAATGCAACATTGATGCAAAGATTGTTCTCTATGCCGGGTAGAGCAGTCTTACCACTGCGAACCCTGCCACTGCCAGCGCTCCCGGAACCACCATCCGTTTATTTCAGTTTGAGGTCGCAGTTCAGTTCCGTACCGTCCACCTCGGCGCCCAGGGACCGGTAGAAGTGAATGGCGTGCTCGTTCCACTGCGATACCTGCCAGCGCATTTTGATGCAGCCTGCCCCCCGTGCCTGCTCCACAAGGGTAAGCAGCAGCGCCTTCCCGATGCCCGAGCCGCGGCTTTCGGCCCGGACGTACAGGTCGTCGAGGTAAAGGGCCTTGCCGCTCCAGGAGTAGTAGGCAAAAAAGAAAGAAGCAAAACCGGCTATGGCCCCGCCGGGCAATTCGGCTACAAAGCCCTGGAACAGGTCTTTGTTCTGCCGCATCCCTTCTTCGGTAATGGTTACTTTTTCCGGGGTTTTCTGGAAAACGGCGAACTCCCGGATGAGGGAGAGGATGGCCGGAAAATCGGCTGTGGTCATGGGGCGTATCGTGAATGGGTTCATGGCGGGATTCAAGGTAAGCCGGGAAGTTCATAAAGGCATACGCCCGGAGGAGGCAGGCCGTTCGGAAAAGAATTTTATGGAGCGTTTCTTTTTGGACAGTTCCTGATTGTGCCGTAATTTGTCAGCTGCATCACATGCAAATCATTTTAGGTTAGACCCGGCACTTCTGTGCCGGGTTATTTTTTGATGGCTGATGACGCTGATGGGAGAAGGGTCAGGTGGTATTTGTAGTAATGGTAGTATTGGTGCAACGGAGCATAAATCAAACACGGTTTTGAAAACAAACTGTTGCCGCTCATTACCGGGAGCAATATTAATTCCGGAGCCCTGTGTTGTTCAGCCGTTATCAACCTCCTTTTATCTCATTCATGCTAATCCTTTCCAAATCCTTTTCATCCGCGGTTACTGATGGTTTTGGACCGGGTCAGCTGTTTGATGTATTGCACTTTGCGGAAGCGGAGGGCGCTCCAGTCGGCATCGATGGCCACCTGACGTACGGGTTCGAAACCCAGATCGCCGAGCACGGACCATCCGGTGTCGCGGTTGAAATCGCAGGTATAGTTCCGGGAGGACTTTTTCGGGTAACAGCACCAGAGGATGCCGTCGCCTTCCAGCCGCCCGGCCATTTTGGGGACCAGGGCATCCAGTTCTTTCTGCCGGGTGGCGAACAGGAGCACAAACCCGGTGCTCCTTACCTGCTCCGGTTCCGTATATACCGTTACGCTGCCGTCCAGAGCATCCAGTTCGGGCCGGAAGCTTTCCGGGGCCTGGAGCACAACGATTTCTTTCTGATGGGTAAGATTGAGCTTTTTGAACAGGGGTTTCATCCGGTAATTTTTTAGATGGGTGGCCGATTCAGGGCAGGAGGTTGCCCGTCAGCTGCAGGTAAAGGTTTTCCAGCTCATGCAGGTACCGTACGGCCCGCCCGTAACCGGTGCCGCCGGGCAGGCGCAGGTGGTAAACGGTTTCATAGCGGTTCAGCGAAAGATCCTCCGAAGCATAGCCGAAAGCGTCAGCGGCAAAGCCGCAGGTTTCCAGCAGGCGGTCGGTAAGGGCAATGCCTTCCAGTTCGCCGTACGGTACGGTGCGGATAGTATTCCCGGAGAGATGAACGCCTTCCGGAAGCAGGGCTGTGACCGTGCCGGTTTGTCCGCTTTCCCGGTGCCGTACCCGGTTGCCGATGCGGAGGTAAATAGCTGGGATCATAGTGGAAAGTTCCGTAAAAATGGGTTACGAACGCTCGTACCGCAACCCGATCCGTACGCCGAGGTGCAGGGAAGGGACCCAATGGTAGTACCGTTCCTTGTGGTAGAGATAGTAGATATCGTTGACAAAGCCGTCGAAGGTTTCGAAGGCCTGTATCTTGTACCGGACCCCGGCCCCGCTGTAAAAATCCAGGTAGGGTCTGCCCTTGCCCAGGCGCCGCCGCGAATAGTAGGTAACGCCGCCCAGAAGCTTCAGGGCCAGCACATGCACGTGCTCGGAGCGAGTGCCCTGGAACCGGTAGCCATCGGGGTTGTCGAAGAAGGCCGGTTTTTTTTCAAACGACCAGTTGCGGTAAAACAGGTCGGTACCCACGAAGATGTCGCGCGCCCGGTTGATGTAGGTCTTCTGCACGAAGCCGGCGGTATAACCCCGGTACAGCCGGTTGGCGTGGTTAAAGGCATAGGCGCCGGTGAGCCCGCTGCCTTCGGTAGGTATGGAACCGGAGTCGCGGGTACTGGGCCGGAAACCGAGCAGGAAGCCGTACAATGATTTGCTGCTCCGGCCGAAGGCCATATGCACTTCCAGCTGCCGCACCACCAGCTCCGAGGGCTTGATGCCCCATTCGAACACACGCTGCGCCTCTGCCTTCGTCAGAAAGCAAAAAAGCAAAGCAGCGGGCAGGAGCACGCGTTGGTACATAGAGGATGGCGGTATGGACTAAATATACGATCTATTTGTATTGTTCAGCCGGAATGGGAAAGGTCTGCAAGGCAGGTATTGCGGAGAAAAAGCGGCCCGTAACCGGCAGGGAGGATCCGGTTTTCATCCGCATTGCGGCACCGGGTTAACGGAAAATCCCCTGCGAAAGGGGATTTAGTGGGTGTAGTAAAGTCACTGAGGTTTATTCAGTCTGTTCAGCAAGCCCGTACGGTTTTACCAGGATTAGGATCGGGCGGTTTTCCCAACGGGATCTTCCGCCCCAACCGGGGCGAATATAGTTTATAGTTTTTGGTTTATGGTTGGAGATTGGTTAAACAGATTTATGATTGCACACAGGGCTAAGGAGGAAAGGAGGACGCAGAGAAATAAAACTCTTTAGCTCCTTTTCTCCTTTCCTCTGCGCGCAACCAAAAATTCTTAAATCCAATCGGGTGCATCCTTTTCCAATCCTGCCCATCCGTGGTTATGTATTATCCGCGGGTAAAGGTTTTCCTCTAGCGGACACAATTATACCGGCTAAAGGCACGGCAGCCGGCGGCCGAATGCGACCTTTCGTATGCGTCATCCTCTTGTTATGAACCCTGCACCACATTTATGGAAGCCCGCTGTCCTCGTCCTGCTGCTTTTGCTGGCAGGCGCTGCGCTGTTTTTTCTCAGCCAGTAACGGACAGTTCGAGAAAAAGCCCCCGGTCGGGGGCTTTTTTTAGGTGCGGTCCTCTGGTTGTTTCCAGTCTTCGTCGGAGGCACCCGGCAGTCTTTACAAAGGATACTGAATCAATTCATTGACCGGGACAAAGATGCTCCCTCCGCTGCAGGGCGCAAAGGAAGCTCCCGCCTTTTCCGCGCCCTCAGGTAAAAGCACTTAACCCCCGGTACAGAAAAGCATAAAGGGCCGGCAGGCCGGCCCTTTATGCTTTTCTGTACCGGAGCGATCACCGTTCCCCGGCGGTGGCCGGGAGCCCGGGCTGGGGCAACAGGATGATCGTGGAGATGTAGATCTTCTGGTTGGTAATATCGGCAGCTGAGCTGATGTTGGCCGTAAAATACCGGGAGTCGCTGCAGTTCAAACAGTTCAGCAGGAGCCCCATGGCCCTGAAGTCGGCCGGTGCGGCTGGCTCTATGGAATAAACGCCGTCCGAGGAAGGTTTGAGGTCGGAGAGGGTCAGGCCGGAAGCCGTGCCTTTTTCCAGCTGCCGCAGGCTCATACCCGGGAACACGCCCAGTTTCGAGCGCCAGTTGCTCTGCACCACCGGACGGTCGTAGAACTGCGAGCCACCCGTCTGCGGATCACCGCCCACGCGCAGCGCCATGATATCCCGGTAGTTTTCGGGATCCGACCACAGGAACACCACCTCGCCGGCGGAATTGGGAAAGAGCACCGAGCAGCGCATCGTTTCATTTTCCGAAAGGTGAAAAACATCTTTTTTTACGTTGGCCGGACCAAACAGGGCCACCAGGTATTCATGCGCATCGAGCTGCAGCAGGTCTTCCATGAACACGATGCTCCTGGCCTTGGGCAGCAGGCGGCTTTCCACCAGGAAATGATAATAGGTGATGGTGTCCCGCATTTCTTCCGACACCTGTGTCAGCAGTTCGAGGCGCTGGTACAGCACCGGCTTGCCGTCCGCAGAGCGTTCCCCGGGAGGCACAATGAACCCGGCTTTCTTCATCTGCTCGCGCAGTTGCAGGCTTTCTTCCCGGAAGGTGGTGGTGTACAGGATACTGCGGTTACCGGGGCGGCTCACGTAGCGGCCGGGCAGGCCGGATTCCGTCTTTTTTTCGGAAGAAAGGTATTGCAGGCCGCTGCCCGATCCAAAGCCGGCGTTATTGATGCGGAATCCCTTGCGCTGCATCAGGTTGCCGAATTTCGCATCCGGCAGGTCCACCAGCTCCACCAGCTCGGGGAGCGTCAGCGACTGTCCTCTGGCGGCAGATACGCACACCACTACCAGCAGAACGGCCAGCGTTATCGCCCGCAGAAATACGGCAGGAAAAAAGCGGCTGCGGCCCTTACAGGCGAAGCTCGGTTTGTACCACATAGATCGATTGTTTAAGCGTTAAGCCCGGAGGCGGAAACAAGGGATATATGGATGGTCAACAAAGGAATCCTGCTGCTTCAATGCCGGAACGCACACTATTGGAGGGAGGGATCGGTTTGGCTCATCAAGGGAAAGTGGCAAAAAAAGAAAGCCGTCGGAAGTTGTAGGAACAGGACAAAGATAGCCGCCCTGCCCGTTCCTACAAGCCCGTATCCGGTTATTTGCACCATATCATTTTTCGGCCGGCGCCAGGTTTACCGGCTCGAGTGCTTTGCGCGCCGGGCCGGTCAGCACTTCGCCGTCGTACGAATACCGTGCGCCGTGACAGGGACAGTCCCAGCTTTGTTCGGCCCGGTTCCAGCCCACCACGCATTTGGCATGTGTGCACACGGGATTTACGGCGTGCAGGTTGCCGTTTTCGTCTTTATACACGGCCACGGAATGCCCTTCATATTTCACCACCTTCGCTTCGCCGCGCGCGATATCGGCCAGGTCGTGCATTTTTTCCTGCGACAGCCGCTTGTCGACAAACTGGGCGACCACGTCGGCATTCTCTTTTACGAAGGCAGCGAAGCCGGCCACCGGCTTGATGCGGCCCGGGTCAAACACCGGGGCATAAGCACTTTCCCCTTTTACGATGAGGTCGCTCAGCACCCGCGCGGCAATGTGACTGTAGGTAATGCCGTTGCCGCTGAACCCGGTAGCCACCAGGATGTTGTCGGGGTTGTGCGGCAACTTGCCGATATAGGCCAGCCCGTCTGAAGGCTCATAGTATTGCGAGGACCATTTAAAAGCCACGCGGTCTACAAAGAAGTGCTTGCGGGTATGTACTTCCAGGTGTTTGAAGCAGGCTTCGGTATTCTCTTCATGTGCGGTCTTGTGGTCTTCGCCGCCAACGATGAGGTA
>DATAGL010000776.1:0-1710 GCA_036263755.1 Chitinophagaceae bacterium
AAGAATGCCGGCAGAAATACCCGCGCCCGCTGGATGTGATCGAAGGCCCGCTGATGGCCGGCATGGACGTTGTCGGCGACCTGTTCGGCGCCGGCAAGATGTTCCTGCCCCAGGTAGTGAAGAGCGCCCGCGTGATGAAGAAATCCGTGGCCTACCTTTTTCCCTTCATCGAACAGGAAAAGCTGGATAACCCCAACGCCCGCCAGGGCTCGGCCCCCAAGGTGCTGCTGGCTACCGTGAAAGGCGACGTGCACGACATCGGCAAGAACATCGTGGGCGTGGTACTGGGCTGCAACGGCTACGACGTGGTGGACCTGGGCGTGATGGTGCCTGCCGACAAGATCCTGGAGACCGCCGAAAGGGAAAAGGCCGACATCATCGGCCTGAGCGGCCTGATCACCCCTTCGCTCGACGAGATGGTGCACGTAGCCCGCGAAATGAAGCGCCGGGGCATGCAGCAGCCGCTGCTCATCGGCGGAGCTACCACCTCCCGCATGCATACGGCCGTGAAGATCGCCCCGGAGTACGACAACGGCGTGGTGCACGTGCTCGATGCCTCGCGCAGCGTAACGGTGGCCGGAAGCCTGCTCAGCGGCGAACAAAAGCCGGCCTTCCTCCAGAACATCGTGCGGGAATACAAGAAGCTGCAGGAAGACTTTCACAGCAAGAAATCGATCAAGCAATACATCTCCTTCGCCGAAGCACAGTCCAGGCGCGTGCAGGTGGACTGGACCGGGTATACCCCGCCGGTACCCGCCTTTACCGGCATCCGCGCCTTCCCTGACTACAGCCTGGAGGAAGTGGCGAAATACATCGACTGGGCGCCCTTCTTCATCGCCTGGGAGCTCGGCGGCCGCTTCCCGCAGCTGCTGGAAGACCCGGTCATCGGGACGGAAGCCACCAAGCTGTATAACGATGCGCAGGCCCTGCTCCGCCGGATCATCAGGGAGAAATGGCTGACCGCCGAAGGCGTGATCGGCTTCTGGCCGGCCTATGCGCTGCCGGATGACGTGGTGGTGCGGGAGGAAAACGGAAAGGAAACAAAGCTCTCCTTCCTGCGCCAGCAGGTGAAGAAGGCCGCCGACCAGCCCAACCTCTCGCTGGCCGACTTTGTCAAGCCTTCGGAAGCCGGGCAGTTTGAAGACCATATCGGCGCCTTCGCCGTTTCCATTCACGGGATCGAAAAACACATTGAAGCCTTCCAGGCCCAGCACGACGACTACAACAAGATCATGCTCCAGGCCCTGGCCGACCGCCTGGCCGAAGCCTTTGCCGAGTGCCTGCACGAAAAGGTGCGGAAAGAATACTGGGGCTATGTAAAGGACGAGCAGCTGACGAACGAAGAGCTGATCAAGGAAAAATACGTGGGCATCCGCCCGGCGCCCGGCTACCCGGCCTGCCCGGATCATACGGAAAAATACAAGCTGTTCGACCTGCTCGACGCCTCGAAGCATGCCGGCATCCAGCTTACGGAATCGCTGGCGATGTACCCGGCGGCCTCGGTGTGCGGCTGGTACTTCAGCCACCCGAAAAGCCAGTATTTCGGCATCGGAAGGATCCTGCCCGACCAGTTCGAGGATTACGTGCAGCGGAAAGGTATGGACCGGGAAGAGCTGGAGCGGTGGCTGCGGCCCGTCCTGGAGTGAGGTGAGATGTAAGATGTACGGTGTACGATGTACGATGTGTTTTCGGGCGTATTTGCTTTATTTC
>DATAGL010000777.1:0-4589 GCA_036263755.1 Chitinophagaceae bacterium
GTTACCTACAGATATGATCCAGGCATTGCCGCTGGCGTTCCGCACCCTGCAGGCCCGCTCCTCCTGAATTTTACTTTTTATTCATTTATGTACCAAAAGGCCATCCGGCCGGTTATTTCCGGTATATAAGGATAAGCGAAATCACTTATCAGGGCATTTATCCGTGATCAAAAAGGAAAGACCAACGAATTACAGCCTTATTTTATACCTTTTTGCGGGTCCCAAATGGATCCAGCCAGATCCTGTTAAACCAAAAGTCTTTATCCCGGCCTTATGGCTTACCGAATATTTGCTCCTGTAAACGGCTTCCGGTTTTCCGGAACCGGCAGCTTTCCGGCCTGGATCTGCAGTATCCTGATCCTCCTTCCCCTGCTCCCGCTTCAGGCTCAGGAAAAACTGCGCTTTACACATCTTACTGCTGAAAAGGGATTGTCCCAGAGTTCGGTCCGCTCCATCATCAGAGACCGCTATGGTTTTATGTGGTTTGGTACAGAAGACGGCTTGAACCGGTTTGACGGCCAGAACTTTATGATTTACCGGCACCAGCCTGGTGATCCGAAAAGCCTGCGTTCCAGTACGATACAATGTCTCTATGAGGACCGCAAAGGTAATCTTTGGGTGGGCACTACCGGCGGAGGCCTGAGCCGCCTGGACCGCGCCACCAATACGTTTTTCCACTATATAGGTGAAAAAGGAAAGCAGGAAACGCTTTCCGATAATTCCATTTTAGCCATTCTTGAAGACAGCAATGGTTTTATCTGGCTGGCCACTTACTGGAATCTAAACCGACTGGATCCCCGAACAGGCAAGGTCAGGCAATACCGAAGCAGCCCGGATGAGCCCTCCAGCCTTAGTCATTCTGAGGTATACGCCCTGTATGAAGACAGGGATAAACGGATCTGGGTAGGAACAGCCAACGGACTGAACCGATTGGATCCGGTTTCAGGAAGATTTAAACGGTTTTTCCATCAGCCGGGCAACCCTCATTCGCTCAGCAATAACGCCATTGAAACCATTACCGGCGACAGTGAAGGGCACCTTTGGATCGGCACGGAAGGCGGAGGACTGAACCGCTACGATGCGGGCACAGGCCGGTTTTCCTGCTACCGGAACCAGCCGGGGAACCCTCATTCCCTTAGTCATGACATCATATCGGTAGTGATCCCCGCAGGGAATGAGCGCCTGTGGGTGGGAACAGAAGCAGGGGTCGACCTTTTTGACAAGGCAACCGGGACCTTTTACCACAATACACCGGATCCGGCAGACCCTTTCAGCCTGAACAACAACTCCGTAGTATCGCTCTACCAGGACGATGAGGAAAACCTTTGGGTAGGCACCTATTCCGGCGGCGTGAACAAATTTGCAAGGCACCTCTCCTATTTTGACCTTTACCGGCATGACAACTCCGACCCGCATACGTTAAGCTCCAATGTGGTTACCGCTTTTTTTGAGCGGCCCGATGGAAATATATGGATCGGGACCGACGGGGGTGGCCTTAACCTCTGGGACCGGAAAAAGAACCGGTTTTTCCGCCATAACCGGGGCCGGAATGCAACGGCCAATCAGGCCATCATGGCCTTGGTCGAAAGCCGGATCGATGGAACATTATACATAGGCACCTACGGAGGCGGCCTTTCCCGCTTTGATGAGCGAACCGGTGCCTTTACCAATTATCCGGTAGGCGATGGTCCGAAGGACCTGAATTATAATTCCGTGTACAGCCTGATGGAGGACCGGAAAGGAAAGATCTGGATGGCCACCATCGGCACCGGTATCAATGTTCTGGATCCGAAAACGGGCCTCATCCGGAAGTACCTCCACGACCCGACCGACCCTAAATCCCTGGGTAATAATTATACCCGCTGTTTTTACGAGGACCAGGAAGGCCATATCTGGATCGGCACATTTGATGGCATTTCGGTGTTTGATCCTGAAACGGGTATTTTCACGCGGTTCAATCACCGCAGTTCGGATATCCGTTCCAATGTGGTCAACCACATCTACGGCGACCGTGAAGGAAATGTGTGGATCGGCACCAAGGAAGGGTTGACGTATTTCGATCGGTATTCCAAGAAGTTTGAAAACTTCGGCTCAAAGGAAGGCCTTTCCAACCTGGTCATCAATGCTATCCTGGAAGACAACCAGGGCCATATCTGGGTCAGTACACTTAAAGGCCTCAGCCGTTTTGATCCGGAACGGAAGATCTTTTTCAATTATAATGTATACAACGGGCTCCAGGGTTATGAATTCAATCCGCACGCCGGCCTTAAAACCCGGGCTGGAGAATTACTTTTCGGCGGGGTGAACGGCTTTAATTCTTTTATGCCGAAAGAATTGATGTACAATAAATTCGCTCCCAAAGTTGCACTGACCGAATTCCAGCTTTTCAACAAACCGCAGGCTGCAGGCCAGGAAGGAAGTCCGCTGACGAGGGATATTTTACTGACCGATGAAATCCGGCTCAATTACAACCAGGATGTTTTTTCCTTTGAGTTCGCCGCGCTCAATTTCACGGTTCCCGAGCAGAACCAGTTTGCCTATAAGCTGGAAGGGTTTGACCAGTCCTGGAACTATGTCGGCAATGAAAAGAAAGCAACTTATACCAACCTAGATCCCGGTGAGTATGTGTTCCGCGTAAAGGCGGCTAATAATGATGCCGTCTGGAATGAGGAAGGACGCACGGTCCGTATAATCATCACGCCGCCTTTCTGGGCAACCTGGTGGTTCCGGATCAGTATGCTGGCGCTCCTGCTCGGTATCATTTACACCTGGTACCGGACCCGGGTCAAACGCATTCAGCAACAAAAGCAAATGCTGGAGCGCCAGGTACAGGAACGGACCGAGAAACTGGAAGCGATGACCCTGCAGGAACGGGAAGCACGCCTTTCGGCGGAAAGAGCAAGCCGGGAAGCGGAAGAAGCCAACCGGGCGAAGTCCGTGTTCCTGGCCACCATGAGCCATGAGATCCGCACCCCGATGAACGGAGTCATCGGTACTACCTCCCTGCTAGGCCAAACACCCCTGACCGAAGAGCAGCGGCGGTATACGGAGATCATCCGCTCCAGCGGCGAAAACCTCCTGTCGGTAATTAATGATATCCTTGATTTCTCCAAAATAGAAAGCGGGAAAATGGAACTGGACCGGCATTCCTTTAACCTGCGGAACATAGTAGAAGAAGTGCTGGACCTCTTTGCGTCTAAAGCAGCTGAAATAGGGCTGGACCTCATTTATGAGATGGAATACGATGTTCCTCCTCAGATTATGGGCGACTCGGTGCGCCTGAAGCAGGTGCTGATCAACCTGGTGGGCAATGCCGTTAAATTCACGCAGAAAGGGGAAATCTTCCTTCGCGTGCGCCTTTTAAGCCGGGAAAATGAAGCGGTACGGCTGAAATTCGAGGTACATGATACCGGTATCGGGATCCCGGAAGACAAACAGGCCCGTCTGTTCAAAGCCTTCAGTCAGGTAGACTCTTCCACTACCCGAAAGTATGGAGGCACCGGCCTGGGCCTTGCCATCAGCAAACGGATCGTAGAGCTGATGCAGGGTGCGATCCAGGTGGAAAGCGTGCCCGGAAAGGGAGCAACCTTCTCCTTTACCATTTTATCCGAAATCAGCCGCGAAGCCCAGGTTACCCTGGCTGTGCAAAACCTGAAGATACTGGAAGGCAAACGTGTGCTGATCGTAGACGACAATGAAACCAACCTGCTGATTCTGCGCAAACAACTGGAACACTGGAAGATGGTGCCTGTACCGGTAAATTGTCCCATGGCGGCCCTCGAGCGGCTGCAGCATGAACCGCCCTTTGATTTGATCATTTCGGACATGCAGATGCCGGAAATGGACGGCCTTCAGTTCACCCGGCAGTGTAAAAAGCAGCAGCCGGCCGTGCCGGTTATCCTGCTCAGTTCCATTGGCGACGAACGGACACCGGAACTCAAAGCACTCTTTTCCTCTATTCTGGTGAAGCCGGTAAAGCATGAGGAACTGCTGAAGGCAATAATGAATGGCTTCCGTCCCGGAACGGTTACCGCTGCCCTGGCACAACAGGAACCCTTACTCCTGAAAGACAACTTTGCCCGGAAATACCCGATCCGAATCCTGATTGCTGAAGATAATCCCGTAAACCAGGTGCTGGCAACCATGATCCTGAAAAAACTGGGCTTTACCCCCCGGTTGGCGGAAAACGGTCTGTCCGCCCTGAAGGCCGTCCAGGAAGGTCTCCCCATCGATCTTATTTTAATGGATGTGCAGATGCCGGAAATGGACGGACTGGAAGCTACGCGGGCCATCAGGAGCTTACCTGTACCCCAGCCGGTCATCATCGCCACCACGGCAAATGCCCTTAAAGAGGATGAAGCCATTTGCCTGGCTGCCGGTATGGACGACTATATCAGCAAACCCCTGCAGCTGGACAAGCTGGTTGCCTTACTGCAGTTCTGGGCCGAGCGCATCAGGGAAAAAGTAAACAACTAACACACATCAATGAATACAGGATCCAGGCAAATTTAGTTTTGAAATAATAACTTTCTGGCCGGACCATGACGGGAACTCTGCTTTTTATTAATTATACGAGGCTTGTTTTCCCG
>DATAGL010000778.1:0-2459 GCA_036263755.1 Chitinophagaceae bacterium
GCTGGCTGCTGGTGCTTTTTTCGGCCGGACTGGCCGGGTGCGAAAACCCGTTTGTCGGCTTCTTCCGCTCCCTGAAGCAGCGGCAGGCCACCGACAGTACCCTTGCGGTGCATACGGCCCTGGATTCAAACGCCGCGCTTGGCGACCGCCCCGTTCGCAGGAATCTTCCTGCTCCAAAAGATTCCACACCGGTTCCCTTTAAGGGCGGGCCCATCCGCACCGGTGACCTGCAGCCGGATGCACTGGTGGACTTTGCCGAAACGCTGATCGGCGTACCGTACGTTTATGGCTCTACCGACCCGAACACCGGTTTCGACTGCTCCGGCTTCATCACCTATGTATTCCGGCATTTCGGTATTTCGGTTCCGCGCTCCTCCATCGATTTCACGCACGTGGGAACACCGGTGCCGCCGGAAGAGGCGCGTCGAGGCGATATTGTTTTATTCACCGGCACCAACCCGCTTGAGCGGCATGTCGGGCACATGGGGATCGTTACAGAGAATAAAGACGGCCTCGTGCATTTTATCCATTCCACTTCCGGCAAAGCCATGGGGGTCACGATTACTCCGCTCAGCGAGTATTACAAGGAACGGTACGTGAAGACGATCCGGATCTTTTGAGGTACGATTTACGATGTGCGATGTACGGTGTACGATGGATCTTCCCTTCGCTATTCTTCAATCGTCATTCCTTGTTCTGCGGTTCCTTCGCTCCGGCGGAGGCGTTGCACGCAAAGACGCTAAGACTCGCAAAGGCGCAAAGGTTATTATTGATGCAGGAATGGTTTATTTGAACAATGAGCATTGAATATTGCGTATTGAATATTTTCCTCCCCTTCAACTAAACTACTGCCCACAATCCAAAGCGCTACCTCCCCGTAAACACGGGTTTTCTTTTCTCACGGAAGGCGGCCGTTCCTTCTTTCATGTCTTCGGTTTCAAAGCAGGCGCCGAAGGAGGCGATCTCCACATCATAACCGTTTTGCTGCGGGTCGAAGGCGGCGTTGACGCTGGCGATGCAATAGGCAAGGGCAAGCGGTGCCTTGGAAATGATGGTGGTCAGCAACGCCTCGGCCCTCGGAAGCAATTCTTCCGGCGGGGTCACATAATTGACCAGGCCATACTGTAAGGCTGTGGCTGCGGGGATCCGCTCACCGCTCATAAGGAGCTCGAGGGCCCGTCCTTTCCCGATCAGCTGCGTCAGCCGCTGGGTGCCGCCATAGCCGGGGATAAGACCCAGGTTCACTTCGGGCTGCCCGAACTGGGCATTGTCGGAGGCGATCCGGAAGTGGCAGGCCATGGCCAGCTCGCAGCCGCCGCCCAGCGCAAAGCCGTTGACCGCGGCCACCCAGGGCTTGCGGTTCCGCTCGATGCGAAAAAAGGTCTGCTGGCCGCTGCGCGCAAGTTCCATGCCGGCTGCTGTATCGAGCCCGGAAAATTCGGTAATGTCGGCACCGGCCACAAAAGCTTTGTTTCCGGCCCCGGTAAGGATGACGGCCCGCACGGCTTCATCCTGCTCGGCCTCGGTAATGACCGTTTCGAGGTCGGCAAATACGGCGCGGTTAAGCGCGTTGAGCTTGTCGGGCCGGTTGATGGTCACCGTTAGGATCCCGTTCTTTACTTCAGTAAGCAAGGTCTGGTACATATGGCAATCGTTTAATGCTAGAAGGAGCGGTGGGTCTGCACCCATTCGGTGATGTAGCCCGCAATGTCGGTAGTGGGGGTTCCGGGCGGGAAGAGGCGGCCCACGCCCTGCTGCTGCAAGGCCTGCATGTCTTCCTCGGGGATGATGCCGCCACCGGTGACCAGCACGTCGTTCATGCCCCGTTCTTTTATCAGCGCCATCACTTTCGGGAATACGGTCATGTGCGCACCGGAGAGGATGGAAATGCCAATGGCGTCCACGTCTTCCTGGAGGGCCGCCTGCACCACCATTTCCGGGGTTTGCCGCAGGCCGGTATAAATCACTTCCATGCCGGCATCACGCAGGGCGGTGGCGATCACCTTGGCACCGCGGTCGTGGCCATCGAGCCCAACCTTTGCCACGAGCACCCGAATAGGTCTGTTCATCATAAATACAGCAATCAGTAAGCGCCAAAATTAAGGAAATACGGGCGCTGCCGGCTGCTTGCCGGGCTAACGTATTCTGGATACCTTTGACATATGTATGAACCGCTGCTGCAAAACATCCGGAGCATCGTTGCGCTGACGGAAGAAGAAGGCGCCTTGCTTTGTACACACGTGGAGCGTCGTCGGGTGAAAAAAAGGCAATGGCTGGTCACACCGGGCGAGCCGTGCCGGGCCGAGCATTATATCCTCAAAGGCTGTTTCCGCGCTTATTGCGTCGGCGACGACGGGCAGGAGCACATTACCAAGCTGTCGGTGGAAGACTGGTGGATCACCGATGTGCAGCGTTTTCTGACCGGCGAGCCCGCACAACTGTACGTGGAAGCGCTGGAA
>DATAGL010000779.1:0-2247 GCA_036263755.1 Chitinophagaceae bacterium
CAAATGGGACAGCCACGGGTTCTTTATCAAGGGCTCTTCCCAAACCTGGTACGCCCTGCTCGGCCCCGGCATTGTGCCTGAAGGAGAAGTCAAAAAGGAACGGCAGGTGTATCAGAAGCAGTTGCATGCATTGATTTTGCAGATTCTTTCGCGGTGAGGGGGCTGCAGGCTTCGAGCTGCAAGCTATAAGCTGCAAGCCTCAAGCCTCAAGCTACAAGCTGCAAGGACTTTACTCAATAGAAGTGTTTTTGTTTTGCGGCACTCCGCAGGTTCTTCCTTGTTCTTTTTTGCCTTGAAGCAAAAAAGAACCAAAGGCTTCAAGGCGGCGCGATCGCTACCGCCTGTGGCGGCATACGTCCGCGTGGGCAGGCGGCCCGCGCGCTTACACCCTCTTTTAGTTTGAATCTTGACTTTGGTATAGAAGAGCGTGCTTTTGTCTTATGTTTCATCACCGTGCGCAGGCGCTTGTCCCGCCAAGGCGGGAAGGCGCCGGACCACCCAATGTGATCACTCTGCCTGAGGATTTATCTGCGTCATCAGCGCCCACATCAGCGTCATGTGCGATTGCTTTGCGCGAAACCCTGCCGCCACCTAGATGACACTACGGTACCTGTAAACACATCGTACATCGTACATCGTACACCGTACATCGCAAATCTTCCGCCGGCATAGTTTTCGCCGCGGTTAGGAAAAGAAAGCTATGGCAGACAAACAATCCGGAACCGGCGCCCGGGGCAAGAACACCCGGCAGGCCGAAGGACAGAAAACCGGCAGTGCCAAGGAAAGCACCCGCCGGTCGAAGCAAAGCCGCCCCGGCGCCAACAAGAGCGATAATAGTTCGGACCGGGCCGGTAACCCGCGCAGCAGCAGCTGAGCGGACATTCATCCACTTTAAACTATTTACCATGCGAGGAAAATCAAAAGAAGGTACGGGTACCCCGGCCAAACAGGGCAAAGGCCGCGAAAAGGTGGACACCACCCGGCAGCAGCCTTCAGAGGAGAAAAGCATGAGCCAGAACGGTAACCGGTCGGGCCAGGGAAGACCCCATAACGGCTCCGACGGTACCGGCAAGGGAAGGGGCAGCAATCACTGATCCTGCCGGCCTTACCGGAATGAAACCAACGCATCAGGCAGGTCAACGAGTGCAGGGTATTTACTGGTCCCGATCATAGCCCTTCGGGCAATACCGGAGGGCTGGAGACCTTTTGCCGGCAGCGGAAGGCTGATAAGGAACCGGATGAAGCCGTCCTGCCCGATAATCCCGGATTTGACCCTCCTTGCAGCCGGTACACACACGGGCACCGGTTGCAGGCCACAAGCTTTTGTTCTTTCAGCTTTCATTGGCTGCGAGAGGCCTGCAGAAGAATAGGGTGCGCGGGAAAAGGAGCAGGCTTTAAACGGCTTGACAACTGAACGAAAGGCCGGCCTGCCGGCGGCGGGCTGTTGATTTCTTTCTACAGGTTTTCGGAACCGGTAATCGAAGAACAGTATACCGGCCCGTTTTCGCTCAGCCCCGCCCGGTAGGAGCCGGGCATGCAATTTTCAGTAGTTCTCCTGTTCTTGTTATTATTTTTTGACTTAAAAATTTAGTCTTATGGCAGAAAATCAAGGAAACCAGGGCGGCATGGACCAGAACCAGGGCGGTTCCGGCATGGGCAATCAATCCGGCATGGGCGGTCAGCAAAACAGCGGCGGCCAGCAGGGAATGGGTGACCAGCAAGGCATGAGCAACCAGCGCGGTTCCGAAGGCCTCGGCGGTCAAAGCCAGGGCGTTGGCGGCAGCCAGCAGGGTGGTCAGGGCAGAACCGGTTCTTCCGGCGCCGACATGAACTCCCAGCAGGGCAGCGGCGGCCTGGAAGGCGGCGACTCCGGACGCGGCGGCAGCGTAGGCACCGGAAACAACACAGGCGAAGGCGACCTGGGTGGTTCCGACATGGCCGGCTCCCGCAGCGGCGAAGGCGGTATGTAATTTCTGCTACCGATTGCTGCTAGGACCACTAAGGTCCGTAACATAAAGCCCTGTATCGCTGCAGGGCTTTATGATTTGAATGAAACACCTTTTTTCAGTTTAACGATAAAAAACGACGTATGGAGCTCGATAACAAAAACGGACAGCAACCCGAAGCCTACCCCAAACCCACGGAAACCGACCGCCAGCTGAAGCAGCAGGACGAGTTCAACGAAGAGATCAATTCCGAAAGCAGCAGCCACTTCCCGGCCCAGCCCAACGTGACCCACGGCACCGC
>DATAGL010000780.1:0-1650 GCA_036263755.1 Chitinophagaceae bacterium
ACCGGGCGGGGACCAAAAGGAAAAGTGGCGGTTTTCGACGGTACGAAGGCCACGAGTACGGTCCGGTTTATCGTGGATTCGGTGCTGCGGGGAGAAAAACTGAGCCCGGATGTAGTAGCGGCCCAAACAAGCGAAGGGGTAATCGATTATATTGCAGGGGCAAGGAACGCGGTTGGATTTATCGGGGTGAGCTGGATCGGAAACCGGGAAGATACCACGCAGCTGAACTACCTGTCGAAAGTAAAAGTGGTGCAGCTGCAGCATATCGCCGACTCCACGCTGTATGTCTCTCCGGCCCAGTACAATATATATTACCGGAGATATCCAATGGTACGGGATCTCATCTACACCCTGAAAGAAAAACACAACGGACTCGGGCATGCATTTGCCTATTTCCTTACCGGGCAGCGCGGCCAGCTGATCTTTAAGCGGGCCTACCTGATGCCGGCTCAGATGCGGTTCAACCTCCGGAGCGCCAATTTGCGCGAGGAGTAACAATTAACAAGTAGTAAGTAAACCCGAGTACATTTTTTGACATCTTAAAGAAAATGAAACCAATGAAGAAATCAGCGATTGTCTTGTTTTTTGCACTCTTGACCGTATCGGCATTTGCGCAAAACATCCAGGACGGAGTGAACCACCTGTATGCCGAGCGCTACCAGAGTGCCAAGGCTGCATTCGAGAAATTGCGGTCTTCCAACCCCAACAATATTGAGGCTACGTACTGGCTCGGCCAGGTACACATTGCCAATAACGAAGTGCCGGCTGCCCGCGCCCTGTACGAGCAGGCCCTGGCCGCCAACGGAAATGCACCGCTGGTGCTGGTAGGTATGGGCCAGGTGGAGCTGAACGAAGGCAAAACCGCCGAAGCCCGCCAGCGCTTTGAGGCCGCCCTCACTGCCTCCAAAGGCAAGAAAGGCGACGATGCCAACGTGCTGAACGCCATCGGCCGCGCCAACGTACAGGCCAAAGAAGGCGACGCTGCCTATGCCATCCAGAAGCTGGAGCAGGCCGCCCAGCTCGCCCAGAACAACCCCGATGTCCTGCTGAACCTGGGTAATGCCTACCGCAAGGCCCACGACGGCGGACGGGCCATCACCAACTACCGGAAGGCCACGATCCTGAACCCCAACTTTGCCCGGGCGTTCTACCGCATGGCCGGTATCTACCAGACCCAGAAGAACTGGGACGTAGTGGTGGAGAACCTGGAAAAGGCCATCGCCGCCGACAACAAGTTCGCCCCGGCCTACCTCGACCTGTACTACTATTACCTGCTGTATCCCAAAGATTTCAATAAGGCCGAAGGCTATGCCAACCAGTACGTGTCGGTAGCCGACCCCAGCGTGCAGAATGACTTCCTGAAGGCCCAGACCGCCTATGTGCTGAAAAAGCACGATGAGGCGATCTCCATTGCCCAGAACATCCTGCAGAAAGCCGGTACCAACGTTAACCCCCGGGTATACCGTGTAATTGCCTACTCTTATGTAGATAAAGGCGATACCGCTGCCGCCCGCCCGTACGTGGACTCCCTGTTCGCCCGTGCAAACGATGAGGACCTCGTTGGCGAAGACTTTATGCTGAAAGCCGACGTGATCGGTAAGTCGGACCCCGACCAGCTGATCGGTATCTACCGCACCGCCGCCCTGCGCG
>DATAGL010000781.1:0-4760 GCA_036263755.1 Chitinophagaceae bacterium
CTCACCGACAATGTTTTCCTGGGCGGCCGCTTTTTCCTGCACAACAAGGGAATCGACAACACGTTCCTCGGCGACTCTGCCGGCGTCCGGACAACCACCGGTGAACGGAATACGGGACTGGGCGAACAGGCGTTGCGCTACCTGACCCGGGGCCGTGAAAATACCGCCATCGGCTACACGGCCCTGTTCAATGATTCCGTCGGAAATTACAATTCAGCCCTTGGCAGCGGGGCTTTGTACCGGAATGCCAGTGGCAGCTACAACCTGTCGGCAGGCCGGAATTCCCTGTATAACAATACCATCGGCTCACAGAACGTGGCGCTGGGCAGCGATGCCCTGTTTAATAATCATACCGCCTGGTACAATGTTGCCGTCGGGCGGGCCGCTTTGTTCAACAACACCACGAACAACGACAACACCGCCATCGGTGATGCGGCCGGATACTATTATGCCCTGCAAAGCACTTTCGTGGGATCGCTGGCCTACGGACCCACGAACTATGCCGTGATCAATTCCACGGCCATCGGGTACCAGTCGCGCGTCACGTCAGATAACCAGGTGCGGCTTGGCAATTCCTCGGTGACTTCCATCGGCGGCTATGCCGGCTGGACCACCCTGCCTTCCGACGGCCGGTTCAAAAAGAACGTGAAAGAAAATGTGCCGGGCCTGTCCTTTATCACCGCCCTGCGCCCGGTAACCTACACGCTGGATGTGGAGGCGCTGGAAAACCTGACCGGCGTGTCGGGACCGCTGCCGGGGGGCCGCACCAAAGAAACGTCGCCAGAAACGGTCGCCGCCCGGCAGGCGAAGGCCAAGATCGTACATACCGGCTTTGTGGCCCAGGAAGTGGAGGAAGCCGCCCGGAAACTGGAATATGACTTCAGCGGAATCGATGTACCCAAAAGCGGGCAGGACCTTTACGGCATCCGCTACGCCGAGTTCGTGGTGCCCCTGGTGAAGGCCGTCCAGGAACTGAATGAAGAAAACAAGAAACTGAAGGAAGAAAACAGCGGGATCCGGCAGGAACTGGAAGAGATCCGGAAGCTGATTGCTGAATTAAAGAATGACCCGGTCCCCGGTCGTACCGGCTCCGGCGGCGGGTACCTGCAGGGCGCTTCACCGAATCCCTCCTCCGGGGTGACCACGATCCGGTACCACCTCGCGGAAGGAACGGGAACGGCGACCCTGACCGTTACCAACATGAAGGGCCAGGTACTGAAAAGCGTACGGCTCAACAACCGGGGCAACGGCCAGGCCACCCTGCAGACCGCAGGCATTCCCTCCGGCACGTACAACTATACTTTATGGATCGGCGGCAAGAAAGCCGACAGCCAGCAACTGATTATCACCCGGTAAACGCCCGTTTCCGGAACAAAAAAGCTGCAAGGATCGTTTTCACCAACCCGCATAGGGTCCGGCTGCCCTGTTGCAGCCGGACCCTATGCCTTTTCCATAGGAAGAGGACATCTTTTATGGTTCCATAACAGGTAACCGGATACGGTCCGGGATTTGCACCGGACATTGAAAAGGTAAATGGCTAAAAACGGTCCGATCATTATCCTGGAAGACGACCCCGAAGACAAGGACATCCTGGAACAGGCACTTTGCAACCTGAAGGTAGCCAACCCGCGCCGCTACTTCGACGAGGGCAGTCAGATCCTCCGGTTCTTACGCACAACCGGGGAACAACCTTACCTCATCCTCTCCAATGTAAAAGCCCGCGGCATGGACGGCCTGGAACTGCGGGAACAGATCCAGCAGGATGCCCACCTGCGGAAGAAAGGAATCCCCTTTGTTTACCTCTCTCTTGACGCCCGCAGGGAAATAGTGGAAAAAGCCTATGAGCTCACCGTGCAGGGTTTTTTGAAAAACAAAATACCATTGAAGGGGTTGAAAAACAATTGCAGCAGATCATCGGCTACTGGGAAACCTGCAAACACCCCAACTCCTGAGCCCGCTGATAAAGTCTTTGGCTCCGAAACAAGGAAAACAATCAGCTGTATTTTTTCCACGGATCAACGGATCAGCTAACTCACTAATTCCCAACACCCGATTCCTTTCGCCTTTCCGCCTGACGTACCATTGATGTATCCGCGCAACGGGCAAAAGGCAGATTTTCGCGCCTGATGTAGTAAAGATGTAGTGCAAAGAAGGGGCATCTTCCGGCAGCAGCGTATTTTCAGAGGGCTTCTGCTATATCCATTTCTTCACACTCTTAAACCAACGATTGCTCATGAAGCGACCCTGCTTTAGGCGCCCCCTGCATCCCCGCAGCCTCCACCGCCTGCTCCTGCTTCTTTTGTTCTTCACCGTTATGACCCCGGCCCGGTCACAGGTACTGGTCTGGGAAGAAAACTTTGACGGAACCACCATCAACCCCGACCACTGGACCTTTGATTTCGGCGACGGCTGCGAGCGCGGGCTCTGCGGCTGGGGCAACAACGAGCTGCAGTATTATACGAGCCGCCCGGAAAACGCCCGCCTCGAAAACGGAAACCTCGTCATTGAAGCCCGGCGCGAAGCGTTCGGGGGCAAGGCCTTTACTTCGGCCCGCCTGAAGTCGTACGGACGGGTTCAATTCAGGTACGGCACCCTCGAAGCCCGGATCAAAGTACCCCAGCTGGCCAACGGCCTCTGGCCGGCTTACTGGATGCTGGGCGCCACCGGCACCTGGCCGGCCAGCGGCGAAATCGACATCATGGAAATGGGCAATGTCGGCGCCATCAACGACGGCGTGATCCACCGGCGCACCGGTTCGGCCGTGCACTGGGAGAACAACAACAGCCACGCGATGTACAACCGCGACTACAACAGCCCTACCGACCTGACCGACGACTACCATATCTACAAGATGACCTGGGATGCGAACTTTATCCGGGTTTATATCGACGGTAACGAGTATTTCGCCATTGATATTTCCGGGGCCAGTGCCGCCGACCTGGAGGAGTTTCACCAGGCGCATTACCTCCTCCTTAACCTGGCGGTAGGCGGCAACTATACCGGCATCCATTCCCCCGACGGCATTACGGCGCCCCTTCCGGGAAAAATGCTGGTGGACTATATCCGCCTCTACCAGAACCCCGGCGATGAGCTCTACCTCGGCAAGGACAATGCCCTGGCCGGAAAATACGGCATCTACACCAACGATCCTTCCATTACCAGCAAAGTGACCTACGGACAGGATGCCAACCTCTATATCTGGAACAACCTGGCCAACATCCCCGGCGCCGCTCCTTACGAAGGCAATGAAGTACTGGCGCTCCGGGCCGCCGCCGGCAACTGGTTCGGCATGGGCGTGGACAGCCGGCCCACGAACCTGTCGAACTTTGCCAACGGCTCCCTGAAGTTTCATTTCAAAAGCACGTACCAGGGTCAATTCCGCATCGGGCTGAAAAGCGGTCATGGCGAAACCTGGATTACTTTCCCCGCCGGCGCTTCGGCGTACGGCCTCGTGCGGGACGGCGAATGGCATGAAGTGACGATCCCGCTGACGGCCTTCCACCAGCCCAATGCCGGTATGAACCTGGACCTTGGCTCCGTGAACCAGCTCTTTATGTTTGCCGGCGATGCGCCGCCCGGAACGGCCGACTTTTATTTTGACCATATCTATTATTCCGGCGGGGTGGCCGCCAACCCGGCTCCGACCGTTGCCCTGACCGCACCGGCCCCTGAGGCCCTGATCTCCACCCCGGCAGGGATCACCCTCACTGCCGATGCAGCCGACGAGAACGGGTCGGTCACCAAAGTGGATTTTTACCAGGGCAACACCCTGCTGGGCTCCGACAACAGCGCCCCCTATTCCTTTACCTGGGAGGCGGTGCCGCCCGGCGTTTATACCCTGACGGCCAGGGCCACGGACAATGAAGGAGTGACCACCACCTCGAAAAGCGTAACGGTATATGTGGCCCACCCGAACAATACGCCCCCCTCGGTTACCCTGACCGCTCCGGCCGACGGCTCCGGCTTTACCCAGCCGGCTACGATCACCCTGCAGGCTTCGGCCTCCGACGGGGACGGCTCCGTCCATAAAGTGGAATTCTATAACGGCGCTACCCTGCTGGGCACCGATTTCACGGCTCCTTATTCCTTTACCCTCAGCGGGGTGACCGAAGGCAGTTACACCCTTTCGGCAAAGGCCTACGACAACGGTAAGCTGGAGGCCACTTCCGCGGCCGTTACCGTCACTGTGAAGGGCAACACCGTTACCGGAGACCGGTACGGCGTGTTCACCGACGATGCCGGCATCACAGAGAGGCTGGTGATCGGACAGGATGCACAGCTGTATGTCTGGAACAACCTCTCGCCCCTGCCCGGTGCAACCCCCTACGAAGGACCGGGCGTGCTGGCCTTCGGGGCGGCTGCAGGTAACTGGTTCGGGTTCGGCATCGATAACGAGATCAAGAACATCAGCGCCTTTGCCAACGGCACCCTGAAATTCCGGTTCCGGACGGATTACGGCGGGCATTTCAAAATCGGCATCAAGGCCGGCAACGGCGAGGGCTGGATCGAATTTGGGGCCGGCGTACAGAAATACGGACTGCTCCGGAACGGCCAGTGGAACGAAGTGTCCATTCCGCTGAAGGACTTCGGCAACCTGGACTTCACCGCACTGGACCAGGCCTTCATGTTTGCCGGGGATGCCCCTGCGGCAGCGGCCGAATTCTTCCTCGATCATATCTACTTCAGTGCCCAGCCGGCGCCCCGTGCCCCGGAAGTGCAGCTGACCGCCCCGGCCCATAATGCCACCTACCCGGCACCGG
>DATAGL010000782.1:0-2378 GCA_036263755.1 Chitinophagaceae bacterium
CTGCCGGATTTCAATAACCTGACTCCGGTGAAAACCGGCCGCACGGCTACGCTCGGTCTTGGCATGCAGAACCGCGGTGATGATTTTGCGGTGAAGCTTTCCGGTAAGATCAGGATCACTACCGGTGGCACCTACCGCTTCTTCACGGCTTCCGACGACGGCTCCAAGCTGTACATCGGCGCCTTTGAGGAAGCCAACCTTGTGGTGAACAACGACGGACTGCACGGCACCGTGGAGCAGAGCGGAACGAGGGACTTAGCCCCGGGCACTTATGATATTCATGTAACCTTCTTCGAGCGCGGCGGCGGCGAAGTGCTGGAAGTGCGCTGGGAAGGCCCGGGCATCGGCAAAGATTTCATTCCCGCTTCCGTACTCGGCGATCCGTACGCCAGTGCAGCCACGCAGGCCCTGCCGCCTGTGCCGGCAGCACCTGCTACCCTGGTGGCCACACCCAACGGTACCCGTGCGGTGGACCTGACCTGGACAGACCTGGCCGATAATGAAACCGGGTACGAGCTGTACCGCTCCAGCAACAACAACAGCAATTTTGTGCTGCTGGCTACGCTGGGTGCCAATACGGCCAGCTATACCGACTCCGGTCTCTTTTCCAATGCTTCCTATTTCTATAAAGTGCGCGCAGTGGGCGCAGGCGGATCTTCGGCCTATACCGATGAAGCCAGCGCGCTGACCGGCAATAACCAACCGGTACTGCCCTCCGTTGCTACGCAGTATGTGCGCTTCGGTACTACAGCGACCCTGAACCTGCAGGCTACTGACGCTGACCCTGAAACCCTTACGCTGAGCGCCCAGAACCTGCCTTCCTTTGTTTCGTTTACCGATAACGGCAACGGTAAGGGCACGCTCACGATCCAGCCGGCCGAAGGGCAGGAGGGGTCCTATGAGAACATCCAGGTTACCGTTCAGGACCAGCACGGCGGCACCACTTCCGTTGCCTTCAGCCTCGTGGTGAACGATAACTACAATCCGGTTCTTTCCGGCGGCAATAATGTAACGGTTTCGGAAAAGGCATCCGGCCAGGTGAATTTTACAGCCACCGACGCGAATGCTGGAGCCAGCCTGACCTGGTCTTTCACCGGTCTGCCTTCCTTTGCTACGGTGAACAGCACCAGCAGCACGGCACAGGTGGTGATCAACCCCGGCTACGCCGATGCCGGTGTTTACCCCGTGATTGCAAAAGTGGAAGACGGCAACAACGGATCGGATACGACCCTGTTCACGATCACGGTTACCGACGCCAACCCGAACCGGAAGATCTTCGTGAACTTCAACAAGACCAATCCGGCCCCGGCGCCCTGGAACAATGCCAATAAGCAGCCGCTGATCAATGATAACTTCACAGGCTTTAAAGACGAAACCGGGGCCACTACTACCGTAGGCATGACCGTTACCTCCAACTGGGGCGCTATCGGCGACGGCACGAATGCCCTGGGTGTGAGCACCGGCAACAACTCCGGTGTTTACCCTGACCTGGTAATGCAGCATTGCTGGTGGACCGGCACGCAGGTGCAGACTATCCGCATCAACGGCCTCGATGTGGCCCAGCGCTACAATTTCACCTTCTTCGGAAGCCGCGGCGGGGTGACGGACAACCGCACCACCAGCTACAGCATCGGCGGACAAACGGTAACGCTGAACGCAGCCGGCAACCGGTCCAATACTGTCAGCATCAACAACGTGCAGCCACAAGCCGGCGGTACCCTGGTACTGACCCTGCGCAACGGCACTGGTTCTTCCTTCGCTTACCTCAACGCGATGGTGATTGAGAATATCTATGACGACGGAACCATTCCCGCTCAGCCGAAGAACGTAGCGGCGCAATATGTTTCTAATACGGCCCGCATTACCTGGACCGATGCCGCGTACAACGAGACCGGTTATGAAGTGCTGCGTGCCGCTGCTCCGGAAGGTCCGTTCTCTGTACTGAACCCGGGCGCCACCAACAAGAACGCCACTCAGTACGACGACGCCGGTGTATCTGCAAATACTACTTATTACTATGCCGTACGGGCCCGTGGCAATGCCGGCACTTCCGGGGCAACCGGGCCGGTGGCCCTTCTGATCCCGAACACGCCGCCAGTGCTGAATGTAAACGCCAATATCGGGGTTAAGTCCGACCAGGTACTGAACGTACCGGTGACCACCACCGATGCCGGCGATGTGGTAACCCTCTCGGTAGGTGCACTGCCTTCCTTTATTACCTTCAACAACAACGGTAGCGGAACCGGCGAGCTGGTACTGGCACCGGGCGAAGCACACATCGGAACCTACACGGTCAGCTTTACCGCTACCGACCAGGTGGATGCCGCTACAGTACGCACGGTAACCATTACAGTGAGCGATAAGAACATCGATCTCGG
>DATAGL010000783.1:0-1747 GCA_036263755.1 Chitinophagaceae bacterium
AGTACCTGCTGGATGCGGGGGGCTTTTTGCTCGGGCCAGGTACAGGGAGCAATGGCGGCTTCCACACTTTCGGTTGGGGCATCGCGTACGGCCTCCCAGGTGCCGAACTGTTGCACCAAGTTGCGAAAGGCCTGGCCGGACTGGCTGTTCCGCGTGCGGTGCGACAGGAGGGCGGAAACCAGCTCGCTCAGGGGATCCAGGTCGTGAAAATATTTGATACTGCTGCCGTAAACAGCCGTCAGCCGTTGATGGATCTGGAGCAGGAAAGCTTCCCTTGTTTGCATGGTTTCAGGCATCGGTTACCGGGCAGGCCTTTTCGTAAGGGAAATGTTCCGTTTGATAACGAAGGCTTGTCCCGGTTACCTGCCCCTTTTCCGGACCAAAACCTGTGCCGCGTAAAGGCTGATATTCCTTCGGCCGGAACAATTTTCCGGTGCCCTTTACCGGCTTCCGAAATACCCTTTTCCCTGTTTAATGGAAGGATTGATATCAAAAGGCAACGGTAAACAAAATGCGAGGTGCCCTTTTACTTTTGCCCTGTTGCCGCTGGTTTCATTTCAGAAAGCTGGATGCGGCGTCCTTCCCGCGCGCTTCGTTTTCCGGCTTCCAGGATCTCCATCACCACCATATTGTTTTCAAGGGAGGAAAGCCCAAAGGGTTCTTCCACCACATCGCCCCGGATCACTCCGACAAAATATCCATACGGATCATCCAGGGGATAAGTCCGTGCCGGTACGGATTCTTTTTTTTCCGCATCCCTTTCCTGCAACCGGTACCGGATGGTATTTCCGTTATCGGCCAGCACATAACCAGTCTTACCGTATACTTCCATGTCCTTACGCGAATAGGGCCAGTTCCATGAAGCCTGGATGATGCCCTGTGCGGAAGGGTAGGTGAGCAGGATGGTCGCTTCATCATCCACCTTCGGATAGACTTCCGGTTTTATTTGCTGGGTGATCGCGGTTACGGAGAGGGGCCGTTCGCCTTTCATCAGCCAGGTGATCAGGTTTGCTCCATAGCAGCCGAAATCGGTTATCGCACCGCCGCCGTTCTGCACCGGGTCGGTAAGCCAGTCCAGAAATTCCTTGTTTACCCCGATCTCTTTGGGTCCCTGGTGTCCGTCGTGCACCACTACCTTCCGTACCGGTCCCAGCGCTTTATCACCGTGCAGCAGTTCATAGGCTTTGTGGTTGGAAGCATACCAGGTGGTTTCATAGTTGGTCAGCAGCTGGATTTTATACTGCCGGGCCAGGGCTTCCATCTGGCGGGCATGATCCAGGCTGACAGCCAGGGGCTTTTCCACCATGACATGGATGCCCAGCGGGGCGCAACGCTGCACCACTTCCAGGTGCTGGTAAATTGTATTGAAAGCCAGTACCGCGACCGGCTTCACCCGGGCCAGCAGGGCATCCATGGTGGGAAAGAGCAGGTCCATGGATATTCCGTACTGGGTCAGGTACCGGCGGGCCAGCTCTTTGTCCGGCTCCACGATGCCTACGATTTTCAGGTCGCCCTTATCTTTTCGGCCGAGAATGCCGTGCACATGCGTATGGGTAAGGCCCACTACCGCAATCGGAACCGGCTTACGGGTATTTTGCTCCTGGGCAGCTGCACCGAAGGGGCCAACGGAACAAAGCAACAGGAACAGGAAGAAGGGGCAAAGGCGGCGCATATGGTTCAATTGTCCCCCAAAGTAAGAAGATCAGAAGGATTGAGGCCGGGCGGGCGGTACTTTTCTCTTAGATGG
>DATAGL010000784.1:0-18208 GCA_036263755.1 Chitinophagaceae bacterium
TTCAGGTTCCGTCAGCGCAATCGTTGTTTCATAGTGGAATCGGCGGTTGGTTTTTCAAACTATCATGAAGGCTTCAGAGCCTGGTAAACTGGTAAATGGTGGTACTCCGGAAGACTTCACCGGGCCGCAGCACGGTGGATGGAAACTCGGGCCGGTTCGGGGCATCGGGAAAATGCTGGGTCTCCAGGCAAAAGGCATGGCGCCGGTTGTACGTTTTCCCTTCTTTTCCGCGGTGGTCGCGCGGGATCCAGTTGGCGCTGTAAAACTGCATACCCGGCTCGGTGGTCCAGACATCCATGCGGATGCCGGTGACCGGTGCGGTAACGGCAGCGGCGATCCGCAGCGTACCGTCCCGCCGGTTCAGCACGAAATTATGGTCGTAGCCCCGGCCGGCCCGGATCCAGGCATGCGTGGTATCGTCGATCCGGCTGCCGATGGTCCGGGGCGTCCGGAAATCCAGCGGCGACCCTTCCACGGAGGCCAGCCGGCCGGTTGGGATCAGTCCCGGGCCAACCAGTGTGATGCTGTCTGCATTCACCGAAAGAATATGGTCCAGCACCGGGCCGCTTCCGGCACCGTTCAGGTTGAAATAAGCATGGTTGGTCGGGTTGAGCACCGTGGGCGCATCGGTGCGGGCTTCGTAATCAAGGCGCAGGCCATTGTCGCCGGTCAGGGTATAGCGTACGCTGATGCTCAGGGTGCCCGGGAATCCGCCCTCTCCTGCCGGTGATACATAAGCGAAGGTCAGGGCCGAATCGCCGGAGGGCGTGGCCTCCCAGATGCGGGAATGAAAGCCCCCGCGCCCGCTGTGCAGGGTGTTGCGCGCCCCGTCGTTCGCCTCCAGCGCATATTCCTTTCCGTCCAGGGAAAAGCGTGCCCCGCCAATCCGGTTGGCAAAGCGGCCCACCGTGGCGCCGAACATGCCCTCCCCGGGCCGCAGGTACGCATCCAGGCTGTCGTACCCCAGCACCACATCCACCGGACGGCCCGATTTGTCGGGCACCAGCAGGCTGACAAGCCTTGCCCCGTAACCCGTCAAGGCCGCCTGCACACCGTTGCGGTTGCGCAGGTAAAACAGCCCGGCCGGCCGGCCGTCCACGACCTGGCGGAACGCGCCGGCAGACGGCAGGGTCACCGGCTCCCGGGTGGTGCTTGCCAACGGGGCGGCATCCGTATGGTTTCGGCTGCCGCAGCCCGCCCCGAACAGCAGGAGCCCGCCGGCAATCAGGAGGAGCAGGTAGGAAGCGGATAGGCGCATACGTTACTTTTTATTCAGAAGGGTATCGGCTGCCAGCACCAGGAACAGGTAATCGGTGGTGCCCCCCCCCAGTACGTACTCGGTCTGCTGCCAGAGGAAGGGCCAGGTGAGCAGCTCGGGGAAATCCGGCCGGATCAGGGCCGTCCCCGAACCGATGCCGCCCGGGATATAGGACCAGTCGGCCCGGTTGAAGCCATAGGCGGTAATCAGCGAGCGGGAGCCCACTCCGGAAGCAAAGGAAGCCGTATTGGTACCCGGGTGACAGCCCAGCACGAAGTTGAGGGCATGCAGCATATAATCAGCCGGCACGATCTCGGGGAAAGCGGTATGGAGGAAATACTGGCGGTAGCCGAAGTTCTGGATGCCCCAGCCGGCGCCCCAGATGTTGGGCTCGTACGGCACTCCGTAAGGCGTTTTCCGGCCCTGGGCCACGATCTGGTCAAACGACCCTTTCACGGCGTTGCGCACGGCGGTTTTAAAGGCTTCATTCTCCAGTTGCGGCAGGGCACGGCCCACGATCCAGCCCAGGTTTCCGATGCCCTTGACGATGCCCTCCTGGTTCGCATACAGGAATTCGGCGTATTTCTTGTCGCCGGTGGTCTTCAGCAGCTCAACAGCCAGCTCCACCCGCTGCATCGCATTCTTTTCCTTTGTCCGGTCCCAGAGCTCCAGGGCGGCCTGCAGGCTCTGTGCGGCCAGCGTGTCGTTGTAGCCTTTCATGACGCGGGCAGCAGCGGCCAGGGCGGCAGCCGTGTTCAGTTCCCGGCCCGGGTTGTCCTCTGTAAACACCCAGCGGTCGTCGGGGGCGCCGGGCAGTCCAACTTCGGGCACCGTACCCGAGGCCGGCTTCTGGTAAGGCAGGTTATCACTCATGTTGGCCGCATCACCCAGCAGCACATACTGGCGCAGCGTCGGCTCGATGATGCCGCGGTACAGCCGGCCCAGCGACCGGTACCCGTTGACCACCGACAGCAGCCCGTGCTCCACCTGCTGCAGCACATCGGGCCGTCCGTCCGGCACCTGGATCTCCACCACGCTGTTTTTCTGATCGACGGTGGTGTTATCGTATTTCAGGTTGAACTGTTCATAGGCCAGCGAAAGACCGTGGATGGTTTCGGCCAGCGACTCCACGCGCATGTCGAAGTCGCCGGCATCGTGCCAGCCGCCCTTGTTCAGGTTGGGCACATTGTCGCCCGGCTGGAAGCGCGTGAGCGTGGCAGGCCCGGAGATATAGCCGTCGAAATGGTTGGAGTCCACCGGGGCCATGCGGGCGTCGTCCATATGGCACCAGCCGTGCCATACCCGGTACCGCTCGTTCACGCGCATATGGCACATCTGGGCGGGCAGGAAATATTCAAGCGTTGGCTGCCAGACATCGCGCTGGTACACGCCGGCATTGATCTGGAACGGTTCGGTCACATAGTCGCCGTATTTCACCTGGTACATGCCGGGCTGCTGCTGGGCGGTAAAGTCAAACTGCAGGTAATTGTACCGCAGGAACTTCCCCCATTTTTTCGGAACGGACTGCAGGGCGGTTTCCGTGCCGCCGCCCTCTTTGAGGCGCAGGAGCTGGGCGGGAAGGCTGCGGTTGTCCGTGGCATCCAGCTCGATCACGGCGATCTTCTGCTGCCGCGGGTGGTAGCCCACCTGCGATACCTGGACCACGGGGCTGTGCTTCCAGCCTTCGATGGCATGGGGCGTTACCAGCCATTCGATGGCGTTTTTGGTGGCGCCTTTCGGCACCAGCGAGCGGACCACGAACCAGCCGTTATTGTGCTTGCCGCGGCCGTCGATCAGCTCCAGGGAGTCGCCCTTCAGCGTTTCAATCACCATCAGCTGGGCCGGCGTTTCCGGGGCTACGGTCAGCTTTCGGCCCTTGGCCATGGGTAGGATCTGCAGCTCGCCATCGCGGTCGGCAAAGTGCGGCCCGTTGGCCTGCCGCGGAAAGATGCCGAACTGCCGGTCCATATAAAAGGACTTGCCGAAAAGGATGCCCGGGAAGAGCTCGAAGTTGAAGCCCACTTTCCCGATCCACTCTTCCGGCAGAGGCGCGTCGAGGTCCACGATGATGCGGAAGCCTTTGCCGGCCGGCACCACGCGGGTGGTGTAGGAAAAGTTGAGGTCCGGGTAGATGATTGGGTTAAAGCCCTTGCGGTTGATCTCGGGGTTGGGATAGGAATAGCGGACGCTTACCTCTCCCTTGGCGGGGTCTACCTGGCGTTTGCCGACGGCCGGCGTGGGCTGCCACTGGCCGGGTGTGGGCTCGAGCCGGAGGTCGCCGTTGGTGGCCGTGCGCAGGCCGTTCTGGATGACGCCTACCCCACCCTGGTGGCTTTCGGGATAGAAGTCATGGGCCAGCATGACATTCACGCTGCCGTACTCCAGGTATTCCTGGCTGTTGAGCTTCATGGTTTTGGAAGGAGGTTTCTGCTGGGCATGGAGGGAGGAGGACAGCAGGCAACAAGAAAACAGGCCTAAGGTTACATTAAGCAATCGGGACATAGCAAGTGTTTGAAAATGAAGTGTACAGGAGCCGGAGGCAGGATTCCGGCCGGTGGTCGCGGTGCTGGCCGTAGTACACGCGAACTGTCCGGCAGAAAGGTTCCCTGCTGAGGGCTACTATTATAAATGTACGTTCTAAACCGGTTTAGCAGCAAAAATTGTTTCTGTTCCTTCCACTCCCTGGGAAAATAACAGGCTGCCTGCCGGGTGGCCGCCGATGGCTTCGCTCCTTGTTCGGGTTTGCTTCGGGTATACTCCGTATATAACCCGTATATACTCCGTGCAAAACGGAAACGAACGGAATATATACGGAGTTGATGCGACTGTATCCCGAAGCAAACCCGAGCCAGAGGCGAATAAGACCGGAAGAAAAAGCGATCCGGTATCGAGCCCTTATGCAGCAGGCAGGAAGGTTTCGCGCAGAGCAAAGGAGAAAAGGAGTTACAGGAGGCTTATCAACTCAGTCAACAAATCAACTTAGTCAACCCATTCAACTCAATTAACCAATTCCTAATTCCCAATTCCCAATTCCTAAATCCAAACACCCCTCACTTGGCATTCAAATTGAATCATTCCCGCCATCCAGCCATCCCGCATCCTGTTGAATGCCGAACCGCATACCGGTCCGCGAACCGGCGGAACCGCACCCGAAGGCCGGCCCTACAGGCCCGGCTCTATTGAGATTCCAAATGAAACACAGTATGAATGTGACCACATACCCTGGTGAACCTTATCCGCTAGGTGCCACCTTAACAGAAGAAGGGGTGAATTTTGCCCTATTTGCGGAAAACGCCGAAGGCGTGGATCTCTGTTTATTTCCAGGTAATGATGCCGAAGTAGAGTCGGTAAAAATCCGTATGCGGGAAATGACCCACCACATCTGGCATGTTTTTGTCCCGGGCCTGAAGGCCGGGCAGCTCTACGGTTACCGGGTGTACGGGCCGTTCGAGCCGCACAACGGTCACCGCTTCAACCCGCACAAGCTGCTGATCGACCCGTACGCAAAGGCAATTGCCGGAACCATCCAATGGCATGATGCGCTTTTTGGTTATGAGCTCGGCCATCCTGAGGGCGACGAAAGCTATTCTACCGTGGACAGTGCCCCTTATGTTCCGAAGTCGGTGGTGGTGGACCACCGCTTCGACTGGGAAGGCGACGCTCCCCCGAAGATCCCCTACCATAAAAGCATTATTTACGAGACCCATGTCAAAGGCTTTACACAGCTGCACCCCGATATTCCCGAGGAGATCCGGGGCTCGTATGCCGCCCTGGCCCACCCGGTGACCATCCAGTACCTGCAGGACCTCGGCATCACCTCCATCGAGCTCATGCCGGTGCATCATTTTATTACCGACCGCATGCTGAAGGACAAGGGCCTGACCAATTACTGGGGTTACAATACCATCGGCTTTTTCGCGCCCGACGTACGGTACAGCTCATCGGGTGTGCTGGGGGAACAGGTTACCGAATTCAAGCAGATGGTGAAAGCCCTGCACAAGGCCGGCATTGAAGTGATCCTCGACGTGGTGTACAACCATACCGGCGAAGGCAATCACCTGGGACCCACGGTATCGTACCGCGGCATTGACAACGCATCGTATTACCGCCTCACCGAGGACAGGCGCTACTATATGGACTATACCGGTACCGGCAACACGCTGAACGTGATGGTGCCTGCGGTCCTGCGCCTCATCATGGACAGCCTCCGCTACTGGGTGCTCGAAATGCACGTGGACGGCTTCCGTTTCGACCTGGCGGCTACCCTTGCCCGTGAGTTGCACGAAGTGGACCGCCTCGGCTCTTTCTTTGACATCATTCACCAGGACCCCGTGATCTCGCAGGTAAAGCTCATCGCCGAGCCCTGGGACATCGGCGAGGGCGGCTACCAGGTAGGCAAATTCCCGCCGGGATGGGCCGAATGGAACGGAAAGTACCGCGACTGCATCCGCGACTACTGGCGCGGGGCCGACAGCATGCTGGCCGAGTTTGCCCAGCGCTTTACCGGCTCTTCCGATCTTTATAAGGAGGATTACCGGCAGCCCACGGCCTCCATCAATTTCGTGACCGCCCACGACGGCTTCACCCTCAACGACCTTGTATCCTACAATGAAAAGCACAACGAGGAAAACGGGGAAGACAACAACGACGGCGAAAGCCACAACCGCTCCTGGAACTGCGGGGCCGAAGGTCCGACCGACGACAAGGACATACTGGAGCTCCGCCACCGGCAGCGCCGCAACTTCCTCACCACGCTGTTCCTGTCGCAGGGCGTACCGATGATGGTAGCCGGCGACGAGCTCGGACGCACGCAGCGGGGCAACAACAACGCCTATTGCCAGGACAACGAAATATCCTGGGTGGACTGGGCTTCCCAGGACAAGGAACTGCTCCGGTTTACCCGGCAGCTTATCCACCTGCGGCGCAATCATCCCGTGTTTTGCCGCCGCCGCTGGTTCAAGGGCCGGCCGATCAAGGGTATTGGCCTGGAAGACATTGCCTGGTTCCTGCCCAGCGGCGAGGAGATGCCCGAAGAGATCTGGGGGCAGGACTACGCCAAGTCGCTGGCGGTATTCCTCAACGGCCGCGGGCTGCGCTCCGTAGGCCCGAAGGGGGAACTCATCGTGGACGACAGCTTTTATGTCATCTTCAACGCCTACCATGAGCCCCTGACCTATATGCTGCCGCCCGAGCGGTTCGGCACGCACTGGATCCGCGTACTGGATACCAGCGAACCCGAAGACAAGGAACACCAGAGCTACGAAGCCGGCGATCCTGTAAAGGTGCAGGGCCGATCGGTGGTTTTACTGAAACATCCCCTGGAATAAACTATGATACCTGTTGACATAAAGAAACGATCCGTCGGTGTCACCTTCAGCGAAGGAGGAACAGCGGAGGTGGCCGTGTGGGCGCCGGAAGCAACGCGCGTGGAACTGGAACTGTCCGCCACCGGCCGGTTGCTGCCGCTGCAGCCGGCGGAAGAAGGATACTGGACGGGCCGCACGGATGAGCTGAAGCCGGGCGATCCCTACCGGTTCCGCCTGAACGAAGACCAGCTCCTCCCCGACCCCGCTTCGCTGGCCCAGCCCGAGGACGTGCACGGCCCTTCGGCCGCTGTGGACACGGCCCGCTTTGCCTGGACGGATTCCGGCTGGAACAACCTTCCGCTCGACGACTATATTTTGTACGAACTGCACACCGGCACTTTCTCGCCTGAAGGCAATTTTGCCGGCATTGAAGCGCGGCTCGGTTACCTGAAGGAACTGGGGGTTACGGCTATTGAAATCATGCCGATTGCGCAGTTCCCCGGGGCCCGTAACTGGGGGTATGACGGCGTGTACCCGTTTGCCGCACACACCGCTTACGGCGGGGCGGAAGGCCTGCAGCGGCTGGTGAATGCCTGCCACGAAAAAGGCCTGGCCGTTGTGCTGGATGTGGTGTATAACCACTTCGGACCGGAGGGAAATTACCTGGATGCGTACGGGCCCTACTTTACCGACAAATACAAAACGCCCTGGGGCCGCGCCCTCAACTTCGACGATACCGACTGCGATGCCGTGCGCAAATACTTTATCGAAAATGCGCTGATGTGGCTCCGCGATTTTCATATCGACGCCCTGCGGCTCGATGCCGTGCATGCCATCAAGGATTTCAGCGCCGTGCACCTGCTGCAGGAGATCCGGCACCGGGTGGCCGAACTGGAAAGCGCTACGGGCCGCCGGCATTACCTCATTGCCGAGCTGGACCTGAACGATACGCGCTTCATTGCCCCGCCTGAGCGGGGTGGCTTTGGCCTCGACGCCCAGTGGATCGACGAGTTTCACCATGCCTTGCGTGTGACGGCCGGCGGCGACCGGTCGGGGTATTATTCCGACTTCAACGGCATCCGGCACCTGGCCAAATCCTTCAATGATGCCTATGTGTACGACGGCCAGTACTCGCCCCACCGCCGCAAGCGCTTCGGCATACCGGCACGGGAACATCCAGGCCGGCAGTTCGTGGTGTTTTCGCAGAACCACGACCAGGTAGGCAACCGCATGCTGGGCGAGCGCACCAGTACCCTGCACTCGTTCGAGATGCAGAAGCTGCTGGCAGGTGCCGTATTGCTCAGCCCCTACCTGCCCATGCTGTTCATGGGCGAGGAATGGGGCGAGCCGAACCCCTTTCTTTATTTCGTCAGCCATACCGATGCGGAGCTGGCCGAAGCGGTACGCCAGGGCCGCAAGGCGGAGTTTGCCGCTTTCCATGCCGAGGGCGAAGCCCCCGACCCGGTGAGTGAAGACACGTTCCTGCGCTCGAAGCTCCAATGGCCGCTGACGCAGGAGGAACCGCACGCCACCCTGCTGCGGTACTACCGCACACTGATCGGCCTGCGCACCGGAATGCCCGCGCTGCGGGGCAACAACCGCCGCCAGCTGCACGTGGAATGCAACGAAGAGTGGAATACCCTCATGCTGCACCGCTGGGAAGGCCCCGACAACGTTATTGCCCTGATGAATTTTTCCGACCGGCCGCAGCACCTGATGCTGCCCTCCCACGTGGAACGCTGGCACAAAGTGCTGGATTCGGCCGCTCCCCAATGGAAGGGCCCGCAGGAGGCGCCCGGTACCGTTTCCGGGGGAAATCCCGGTGCGGCGGCCCTGACCCTGCAACCCGAATCGCTCATCGTGTACGCCAGCGCTCCGGTCCGTCCGTAAAAACAGGTAAGCGGGCCCGTTAGTACTGGCCCAACCTTTTGTTGTTGACTTTTAACTTTTGACTTCCCATGTTCCACCCGATCGCTACCTACCGCATCCAGTTTCATAAAGACTTCCCTTTTTCAAAGCTGAAGGAAGCGCTTCCTTACCTGCAGCAGCTCGGTGTGCGCACCGTGTACGCCTCTCCCATCTTTACGGCCGTACCGGGCAGCAACCATGGTTACGACGGCCTCGACCCGCTGAGCGTAAACCCGGAAGTGGGCACCGAAGAAGAGTTGAAGGAGCTCTCTGCCCGGCTTTCCGAAGCCGGGATGGGCTGGCTGCAGGACATAGTGCCCAACCACATGGCTTTCGATCCGCGCAATGAATGGCTGATGGATGTGCTGGAAAAAGGACTGCAGTCGCGGTATGCCCGGTTCTTTGATATTGCCTGGACCAGTGCCCTGTATCATGGCCGGGTGATGGTGCCTTTCCTGGGCGCCACCCTTGAAGAAGCCATTGAAAAAGGAGAGATTCAACTGGCCACGGACGGCCAGCGCCTGACCCTGAAGTACTACGACAGCGCCTGGCCCCTGAGTCCGCGCAGCTACGGAACCCTGCTGGCTGAAATTCCCGATCCTTCACAGGCCGTACAGCAGCTGCTGGAAAACCTGCACCCCGTACGCCAGGCAGAAGACCCCGAGCTTTATTCCCAAAGCTGGGAGGAGTGGCGCCTGCAGTTTGCTTCGCTGCTGAAGAATGAAGATTTCCGGAGAGCCTTCACCGCTACGCTCGACCGGCTCAACGGAGACAAGGCCTTTGTGCAACAGATCGCCGACGCTCAGGAATACCGGCTTTGCCACTGGCAGGAAACCGACCGGCAGATCAACTACCGCCGCTTCTTTACGGTGAACGGCCTCATTTGCATGAATATGCAGGACCGGGAAGTGTTTGAGCACTACCACCGCTTCATTGCCCACGGCGTGCAGGAAGGCTGGTTCCAGGGCCTTCGGGTTGATCATATCGACGGGTTGTACGACCCGGCCGCCTACCTCGAACAACTACGTGACCTGGCGGGAGAAGACAGCTACCTGGTTGTGGAAAAAATCCTGGAGCCCGGCGAGCGCCTGCCGGATGACTGGCCGATCCAGGGAAATACGGGATATGATTTCCTGTCCGATGTCAACAACCTCTTTACCTGGCCCGGCGGCGAAAAACCGTTCAGCCGGCTGTACCACAGCCTGGTGCGCAACCACCAGACCGTGGAGCAGCAGGTACATATAAAAAAAGCGCACATTCTCCACGAGCATATGGCCGGGGAGCTGGATAACCTGTACAAGCTGTTCCTGGAGCTCAACCTCGTACCCGGCCGGGCGCTGGCCAGCATCCATCCCGATGACCTCAAATCCGCCATCGGCGAAATGCTCATTCACTGCCCCGTGTACCGGTATTATGGCAACCGCTTCCCGCTGGCTGCGGAAGAACAGGAAGCGCTGCGGAAGCTTTTCGGGGAACTGCGCCGCACCAACGCCGCACGCAACTCCTGCATCGCCCTACTCGAGCAGGTGCTGCTCCATAACCCCGGAAGCGATGAAGGGTACAACGCCCGGGTGGCGCAGTTCTACCAGCGCTGCATGCAGTTCAGCGGTCCCCTGATGGCCAAGGGAGTGGAGGATACCCTCATGTACACCTATCACCGCCACATCGGCCACAACGAAGTGGGCGACGCACCCGATGCTTTCGGCTTCTCCCCGGAAGTATTCCACCAGAAGATGACCGAGCGGCAGCAGCGCTGGCCGGCCTCCCTCAATGCCACGGCTACCCACGATACGAAGCGCGGCGAGGATGCGCGGGCCCGGCTCCAGGTGCTGTCCTCCCTGCCCGACGAATGGACGGCCGAAGTGCGGGCCTGGATGGAACTGAACAAGCCCCTGAAAACAGCGGGTGCGCCGGATGCCAACGACGAATACTTCCTGTACCAGAGCCTGGTGGCTACCTGGCCGCTTGAAGAGCCCGAGCGCGCCGGCTATGGCGACCGGCTGGAGGCATACCTCCAAAAAGCGGTGCGTGAGGCCAAGGTGCACTCGAACTGGACCACACCGAATGAAGGGTACGAATCCGGATTCAAAGCCTTTGCCCGGGCCCTGCTGCAGCCGGAAGGCGCTTTCTTTCCGCGCTTCACCGCGTTCCTGGACCGGATCAAAGACCTCTCCGTGGCCCAGTCGCTGGCCCAGGTGGTACTGAAATTTACCTGTCCGGGCACCCCGGACGTATACCAGGGCTGCGAGCTCTGGGATTACTCCTTCGTGGACCCGGACAACCGCCGCCCCGTGGATTATGCCGCCCGGGCAGCGATGCTCCAGGCCATTGGTGAACAGGAAGGAGCAGCACTTCCCGAGTGGCTCTGGGAAAACCGGGACAGCGGGCAGATCAAGCTGTGGACCGTCCAGCAGCTGCTGCGCCTGCGCACCCAGTATGCCACCCTCTTTGAGCAGGGCGAATACGTACCGCTGAAAGTGGAAGGCAAGCATGCGGCGCATGTACTGGCCTTTGCCCGGCAGTACCGGCAGCAGCTGCTCATCGTGGCCGTTCCCCTGCATGCCGCCCGCCTCGCCGCCGGTGGCGACCCGCGTACCATCGACTGGGAGGATACCCGCATCCTGCTGCCGCCCAACAGTACCGGTGAGCTGGAGGTGCCGCTGTTGCAGGGTACCCTGCCTTCCGACAAATCCCTGTCCGTACAGGAACTGTTTGCGCACTATCCCTTTGCCCTCCTCAAGGGCCGCATCGTGAGCAACCAGCGCGGTGCCGGCATCCTGATGCACATTACTTCCCTGCCCTCGCCATATGGCGTGGGTGACCTCGGTCCCGAGGCCCGGGATTTTGCCGATTTCCTGCGCCACAGCCGGCAGAAGTACTGGCAGCTGCTGCCCCTGAACCCTACCGAAGGCGGCCAGGGCTACTCGCCCTACAGCGCCCTGTCGAGCCGGGCGGGGTACCCGTTGCTCATCTCTCCCGAACTGCTGGTGCAGGAAGGCCTGCTGTCGCTGCAGGACCTGGAAGCGGCGCAACAGGCTCCGGAAGCGCGCGTGGACTACCCGGCCGCGGAAGCGGTAAAGGAGTCGCTGCTGCGAAAAGCCTACACGGCCTACTGCGCCGGCAAGGGCAGCCGGCTGCAGCCTTATTTTGTACAGTTCAATGAAACGGAAAAGGAATGGCTGGACGACTTTGCGCTGTACTCGGTGCTGAAGACAAAGCACGGAGGCCAGCCCTGGTATGCCTGGCCGGATGAATACCGGATGCGCCAGCGGCGGGCCTTGTCGCGGCTGGCAAAGGAAGCCGAAGACGACATCACGCGGATCAAATGGTACCAGTTCCTCTTCTTCCACCAATGGAAGGGACTGAAAGATTACTGCAACGAGCGCAACATCAGCCTCATCGGCGATATGCCCCTGTACGTGAGCTACGACTCTTCCGACGTATGGGCCAATCCTTCGATCTTTGCCCTGGACGAAGCGGGGGCCCGCACCGGCATGGCCGGCGTACCGCCTGATGCCTTCAGTGCCGACGGGCAGCTCTGGGGCATGCCGGTCTTTCGCTGGGAGGTGCTGAAGGAACAGAACTACGACTGGTGGATCCGCCGCCTGCGCAAGAACATGGAGCTGTTCGACCTGGTGCGGCTCGATCATTTCCGGGCCTTTGCCGATTACTGGGAAGTGCCGGCCGGCGAAGAAACGGCCCGCAACGGCTCCTGGAAACCCGGGCCCGGCGCTGACTTCTTCGAGGTGGCCGAGCGGGAACTGGGCGACCTGCCCTTTGTGGCCGAAGACCTGGGCGACATCAACGACGCCGTACTGCAGCTGCGCGACCGCTTTTCCCTGCCCGGCATGAAGGTGCTGCAGTTTGCCTTTGGCGAGGACATTTCCCGCTCGGCGCATATTCCCCATGGCCATGAACCCAACTTCCTCGTGTACACCGGCACACACGACAACAATACCGTGCGCGGCTGGTTCCGCCAGGAAGCCGACGGGGGCACCCGCCACCGCATCGAGCGCTACACCGGCCAGCCGGTCAGCGAGGAAAACGTGCACCAGGTGCTGGGCCGCATGGCCTACGCCTCTGTAGCCCGCATCGCCATCTTACCCGTGCAGGATGTGCTGGCGCTGGATGAAAGCGCCCGTATGAACGTGCCGGCCTCCGGTACCGACAACTGGGCCTGGCGCCTCCTGCCGGACCAGCTGGGCCATGGCGCCGCCGAGCAGCTGCGCGGGTGGACCGAATTGTATGGCAGAAGCTGAGGATGTACGATGTACGATTTACGGTGTATGATGTACGAATGGCATTACCGATCAGGCTTTAATCTCCAGGTAGGACACCTGTTGCTTTGCTGCCGCTATAAACAGGCGGACATTAAGTAATATCAATAAAAGAGTAGCGCAATTTGAATTAAGTTCGTACACCGTACATCGTAAATCATACATCCGTCATCTCTTCGCTCTTTAACTTAGCTTATGCGCATTTTCCTTTTCTGCCTTGCTTCCGGCTGGCTGCTGGCGGCGTCCTGCAGTTCCTCGCGGAAGCCGGTTGCTGCGGCAACGGCCGCTTCCCCGCTGCAGTCCGCCATCGATTCGGTACGGAGCCGGTATGCACCGGATAAGCGTACCGCCTATTTTGAAGTGACTGCTGAAGGCGGAGTATTGAAAGGAGAAACCGCGCTCCCGGAAGCCCGGACAGCCCTGCTTGCGGAACTGCAGCGCCGGGGCCTGCCCTTTACCGACAGCCTCCGCCTGCTGCCCGATACAGCGGCACTGGAGGGCCGGATACAGGCAGTGGTCACCGTGTCGGTCGCCAACCTGCGCACCACACCCCGGCACCCGGCGGAACTTGCCACCCAGGCCCTGCTGGGCACTCCGCTCCGCATCCTCAAATCAGAACGGGGATGGCACCTTGTGCAAATGCCCGACCGGTACCTGGCCTGGGTGGATGGCGGCGCTGTTCAACGGATGGACGCCCGGCAGTATGCTGCCTGGAAAACCGCTCCCAAGCTGATCTATACGGCCCTGAACGGAACGGCCCTGCTGGAAGCCCACAGCGGCTCGCTGCCGGTTTCCGACCTCGTATATGGTGCCGTGCTTTCCCTCCGGAATACCAGCGGATCGTTTCACGAAGTGGCTTTTCCCGACGGGCGCCGTGCCTTTGTCCCGGTCACCGAAGCACAGCGGTACGAGGAATGGACGGCCAGCCGCGCCCCCACGGCAGGCAATATGGTACACAGCGCCCGCCGGCTGCTGGGCGTGCCCTACCTCTGGGGCGGCACCTCGGTAAAGGGGATGGACTGCAGCGGCTTTACCAAGACGGTGTACCTCATGAACGGACTGCTGCTGGCCCGCGACGCGTCGCAGCAGGTACAGCTGGGTGCGCCGGTGGATACGGCCGGCCACTGGAGCCGCCTGCAGCCCGGCGACCTTCTTTTTTTCGGAGCCCCGGCACGCGATGGCCGCCCCGAGCGGGTGGTGCATGTCGGCCTGTGGATCGGCAACGGGGAATTCATCCATGCTGCCGGACGGGTTCAGATCGGCAGCCTCCTCCCCTCCGCCCCCAATTACGACGCCGATGAGCACCGGCGGTTCCTGCGCGCCAAACGCATCCGCCCGGAGGATGCGCTGGCGGACCTGAGGAAGGAGTTATCGTTTTAGGTTTGGAGTTGGATTCTGGGATTAGGTTTCGCGCAGAGCTAAAGAGGAAAGGAGGACGCAGAGATTATCCTCCTAAGCTCCTTTTCTCCTTTCCTCTGCGCGCAACCATTAATCCGGTAATCAATCGTGTGCATCCCTAAATAATCCTGCTCATCCGCGGTTATTGTGGCAGGATGCTTGCATCCAGTAGCGGGTCCACCACAAACCGGAAACGACAAACCACAAACCATCATGGCACTTATCGGATACCACGCCTCGCACGAACAGTTTGCCCCCAGCACCCTGCTGCAGTGGGCACAGAGAGCGGAGGCCGCCGGTTTCCAGGCGGTCAACTGTTCGGATCATTTCAATCCCTGGAGCGAACGGCAGGGACAGAGCGGTTTTTCTTTTGCCTGGCTGGGCGCAGCGCTGCAGGCCACGAAGCTTCCCTACGGCGTGGTGTGTACGCCCGGGTACCGGTACCACCCGGCGGTGGTGGCACAGGCCATTGCCACCCTGGGTGAAATGTTCCCCGAACGGTTCTGGATTTCGCTGGGCAGCGGCGAAGCGCTGAATGAGCGCATCACCGGTCAGCCCTGGCCCATCAAAAGCGAGCGCAACGAACGGCTGCGCGAATGCGCCGACATCATCCGCCGGCTGCTGGATGGGGAAACGGTCACGCATTTCGGAAGAGTGACCGTGGAAGAAGCAAAACTCTATACACGGCCGAAGGTAAAACCCCTGGTGCTGGGCGCAGCCGTGACGCGGGATTCGGCGGAATGGCTGGGCTCCTGGGCCGACGGCATGATCACCGTGCATCGTCCTTTTGATGAGCTGAAGGAAGTGGTGGATGCCTTCCGGCAAAACGGTGGCGGAAACAAACCGGTATACCTCAAAACACAACTCTCCTATGCGGCCACCGATGCGGAAGCCCTGGCGGGTGCGCACGAACAATGGCGCACCAATATCTTTGCCGGCTCGGTGCTCGGCGATCTCTGGCAGGTAGAACAGTTCGATGCCCTGGGCGAATTCGTGCAGCCCGATGAACTGCATAAAATGATCCGCATCTCCTCCGACATCCAGCGGCATATTGACTGGATTCAGCAGGACCTAGAACTTGGTTTCGAGCGCATCATCCTGCACAACGTAAACCGGGAACAGGAACGGTTCATTGATGTATTCGGGGAGAAGGTGCTGCCGGTAACCGCGGATTAGCAGGATTATTAAGGGATGCACACGATTGGATTTCAGGATTAGTGTTTCGCGCAGAGGAAAGGAGAAATGGAGGCTTTCGCAGGTAGCGGCGATTGCTTTTCATCTGCGGCTTTTGTTGCACGCAAAGGCGCTAAGGGACGCAGAGACGCAAAGGATGAGTTGGGATGGATAAAGTCGTAAACTTCATTCTGTGTCTGTCATTCACCAACGTACATCATACATCGTACATCATACATCGTACATCACTACATCTGCACATCTGCCTATTTGCACATCTGCACATCCCTATCCCTGGCCCGAAATTTTTTCCCCTGAATAAAAGAGATGCATGAAGCGGGTGTTACTGGGTGGTTTTCTGGTTATGACCATGGGTGTAAGGGCACAGAATCGGCTGGAGTCGGACCGGCCGGGCGAAACGATGGGTCCGCGGCTGGTGCAGCAGGGTACCCTGCAGCTGGAAGCAGGTGTGCAGAAGTCTCAGGGCGGCGGGGAAAAGCGGTACCTGCACCCGGAATCCACGCTGCGCTTGGGTATGCTTCCCTGGCTGGAGCTGCGCGCTCAGGCCGATGTGGAAACGGAGCGTTCCCCGGGGGGCAGCAGGCACGGATTGAAGCCGCTGGAGATCGGGCTGAAGACCCAAATCCTGGAGGGTGCCGGCCAAACCCTTTCCGTATCCCTGCTCACTATGGCCGGTATCCCCAACATTGCCTCACCCGATCGGCGGGTGCCGCATGTGGCGCCGGAGGTACGCCTCCTGGCACAGAACAAGCCCCTGCGACAGGTGGAGCTGGACTATAACCTGGGTGTGGAATGGGAAGGCGATGGCAGCACCCCGGAATGGATGTATGCCTTTTCCCCGCACGTGGAACTGAGTAAGCAATGGCAGCTGTTTACCGAGGCCTTCGGTTTTTTCCGGAAAGGTGAAAAGCCGCGCCACCAGGTGGATGCCGGTTTTGAATTCGACCCGGCTCCCAACATCCGGCTCGACTTCACCGCCGGGAAAGGGCTTTCTTCCGGGGCTCCGGATTATTTCCTAGGAGTAGGCATTACGATACGGTTCGGGCAGTAGCGGAGTGATGATTGACGATTGACGATTATGGCAGTGTCCAATCATTTGATTGGGGTGCTTGTTCATTTATGCATTGTAATCCAATGAAACTTTTGTTGTACAGAAAACTATTGCCCCTGGTCCAGCCAGAGATATCCGTAGGGCCCAAGGTGGATTTCATTACCGTTTATTTCAGACTCCGTGTCCTGAAGGAGTAGAGCAGGTGTTCCCTGGCTTTCCGAGGGGAACGGCAGCTGCACCGGTACGCCGGAAAAGTTGTGCAGGCAGAGGAGCCGTTGTCCTTCCTGTTCGTAACAGAAAAGCAGCACGGAGGGCTTCGGTGCCGGCAGGAGGCGGAAGCGGCCGGTCCCGATGAGCGCAGCCTTTTTGCGCTGGCGGATGGCCGAGCGCATCCAGTGCAGCAGTGAGGAGGGATCGGCTTCGGCCTGTGCCGCATTCAGCGTGGGGAAACCTTCCCTTCCTTCCCGTATCGGCGGCCGGACCAGCTTTTCCGGCGGAGCTGCGGAGAATCCGCCGTTCGCTCCTGCCGACCATTGCATCGGCGTGCGCACCGAGTTACGGCCCGGCAGAGAGAGATCTTCTCCCATGCCGAGTTCCTCACCGTAGCGAATCAGCGGGGTGCCCGGAAGAGAAAGCAGCAGGCTGTACGTGAACTCGATCCGCTGCCGGTCATTGCCCAGCATGGAAGCCAGCCGCCGGCGGATCCCCCGGTCGAAGATGCGCATCTCTTCGTCCGGCGCAAACGCCTGGAATACGGCCTCCCGCTCCCCTTTATTCAACAGCTTCAGGGAGAGTTCATCGTGGTGCCTCAGGAAATTCAGGTACTGGTTATCGGGGTGGGGTTCGGGCAGTTGTTCCAGGGCCCGGGCCAGCGGTTCCCCCGATTCAGTGGCCAGGGACAGAAACAGGTATTGATTGACAAAAAAGTTAAACACCATGTGCATGCGCGTGCGGCCGTTCATATACACCTTCATCTGGTCGGGTGCACTGTTGGTTTCGGCCAGGAGCATCGCTTCGGGGTTTATCCCGGCAACATAATCCCGCAGCTCATCCAGAAAGGTTTCCAGTTCCTTTACTTCAGCCCCCCGGATCCCGTACGGCTCAATCAGCATTTCGGCGGCATCGATGCGGAACCCGCTTACGCCCTCTTTCAGCCAGAATTCGATGATCCGGCGGATCTCGTCCCGCACGGCGGGGCAGGCGATATTAAGGTCAGGCTGTTCCTTGTAAAAGCGGTGGAGGTAATACTGCCCGGCTACCGGGTCGTAGGTCCACATCGTGTCTTCCTCACCTGTGAGCATCAAGTGCTCCTTTTCGTAGGCCAGCGGTTCATCGGACCATACGTAATAATCCCGGTAGGGAGCGTTACGGTCCCGGCGTGCTTCCTGAAACCAGGGATGCTCCACGGAGGTATGGTTGACTACCAGGTCGATGAGGATGCGTATGTCCAGCTCTCTAGCTTTCCGGATAAAGGCCCGGAAATCGTCCATGGTACCCAGCCGGGAATCTATCCCGAAATAATCTTTTACATCATAGCCATTGTCCCGGTTGGGTGAAGGATAAAAAGGCAGCAGCCAGAGGCAGGTGCAGCCCAGGTCCGCAATGTATTCCAGCCGGTCGCAAAGGCCGTGGAAGTCACCGGTGCCGTCACCGTTCGCGTCCAGGAAGGTGTCGACATCAAGGGAATAGAAAAGGGCGTTTTTATACCAGAGCAAGGGAGAGGATTTACGATTGACGAATTACGATTAGCGAACTACTGAAAGGGTGGAACCATGCGACCACAGAAAAAGGTTCGCGCAGAGCCAAGGAGGAAAGG
>DATAGL010000785.1:0-2498 GCA_036263755.1 Chitinophagaceae bacterium
GATGTGTGAAGGCCTCAACCGGTTTGTGTACCACACCTTCCCGCATACCCCTCCGGAATCCGGCAGGCCGGGATGGGTGTATAATTTCGGAACCCTGATCAATACCACGAACGGGTGGTGGCCGAAATCCGAAGGCTTTCACCAGTACCTGGCCCGCTGCAGCTACCTGCTGCAACAGGGCGAATTTATAGGGGATGTGGCCTTTTACTATGGCGATGAAGCACCGAACTTTGTGCCTCCGAAACATATTCCGGCTACGCTGGGCCCGGGTTATGATTATGATGTAGTCAACTCGGAAATCATTCTGACCAGAATGACCGTGCGCAACGGCCGCATTTATTTACCGCACGGGCAATGGTACGAAGTGCTGGTGTTGCCCCACGATACAAGAATGAATCCGCAGGTGCTGCAAAAGCTGGAGCAGCTGGCCGCAGCAGGCGCCATTATCATCGGGCCGAGGCCGGAGCGCTCCTACAGCCTGGCCCGCCACCAGGCAGCAGATCGTAAGATTCAATCCCTCGCTGCAGCCTTGTGGGGAAATGTGGACAGCGTGCACCGGCAGGAGCGGGCATACGGCAAGGGGAAGATCATCTGGGGAAAAACGGTGCGGGAGGTTTTACTGCAAAAGGGTATAACACTGGACGTATCTTTTAAAGGAGATCATGCGGAGGACGCTATCGATTTCATTCATCGCCGTACGCCGGATGCGGACATTTACTTTATCCGCAATAAAACGGAAACCCCGGTTACGGGTACCTGTACCTTCCGGGTAAAAAACAGCCTTCCCGAGTGGTGGGATGCGGAAACAGGCGCACAGGTACCCATCACTTCCTTCAGCCGTTCCGGCGCGGGTATGGCCCTGCCCCTGAACCTAGGGGCTCAGGCTTCGGTCTTTATTGTTTTTCAAAGAAAGAAGGCGCCACAGGTGCCTCGGGCAAATCCGATTGCGGCAACGGACCACATTTATACCCCGAAAGGGCTGGTGCGTACAAAAGGAGCCCGGGCTAACCCGGTTACTTTCAACGGCCCCTGGGAAGTGCGGTTCGAACACAAGGGAAACACGCCTGTGGCGGACACGGTGCAGCAGCTGGCCTCCTGGCATACCCATACACATCCGGCGATTAAATACTTCTCCGGCCAGGCAACCTATTATAACAGCTTTGAGGTAACCGCCGGCGACCTCGCAAATGGAAGAGTGCTGTTACTGGCGCTGAATGAGGTAAGGGAAATAGCCGAGGTGTACCTCAACGGGAAACGATTGGGTCAGCACTGGCATCGTTCGCATCGGTTTGCCCTTACCGATGAATTAAAGCCGGGAACCAATCACCTGGTCATCGAGGTGGTCAATTCCATCAACAACAGCCTGGTCGGCGATGCACAGCAGCCAAAGGAATACAGGGACCTGCGCAGCAATATCACCCGGTTGCCCAATGCCTGGATGAAGCCGTTTGCGGAGGCGCCGTTGCTGGACGCAGGACTGATCGGTCCTGTAACGTTTCAGTGGGCCTCATTGGTTGATACGAACCAATGATGAGTGGTATAACATAGCAGCGTATACCAAGAGTACACCATGCAAAAGCTGGACAAACTTCTGGGAGTTGATAGATAACCCGGCAACAGTCCGTGCCGGTTGATTCGGTACCTGCAAAGGGCTCGACCGATGCGGACGGTCTGCTCAAACTATTCGTTCCCGGCCTTACAGGCCCATCCACTTTTTAAAAGCGGAGCTGTTCTCGCGGCTGACATTCACTTCCTTGTCTGCGGCAGGGGTCAGTTCCAGTTTCAGTTTGCCCGTGAAATAAGTCTGTATCCGTGCAATGGCCTTGCTGTGCACAATAAAGGACCGGTTGATCCGCCGGAACACCTGTGCGTCGAGCGCTTTTTCCAGTTCGTCCAGTGTATATTCCACGTAGTGCTTCCCGCCATTCCAGGTTTTCAGGCAGGTATAGCGGCCATCGATAAAGAAATAGGCGATCTCTTTTGTTTCTACCGAAATCAGCCGCTGGCCCTGCTTTACGAGGAACCGGTTGCGGTAGCTGGGCGAAGGCTGTTTGAGTGCCTGGAGCAGGCTTTCCACATCGATGGGCAGGCTTTTCAGGTATTGCTGCTGCACCTCCCTGTATTTCCGGAGGCTTCCTTCCAGTTCTTCATTCTTTATCGGTTTCAGCAGGTAGTCCAGGCTGTTTACCTTAAACGCCTGCAGCATATACTCGTCATAGGAAGTGGTGAAGATCACCGGGCAGGTCAGCGGTACCTGCCGGAATATTTCAAAGCTCTGGCCGTCGGCCAGCTCGATATCCATGAAGATAAGTTCCGGGGACTCGTGTTCCTGCAGCCAGGCCACCGATGCCGAAATCGAATCGGCCGAACCCAGCACCCGGATGTCCGGGTCAATCGTTGCAAGCTGTTCCTTCAGGCGCTCTACGCCCAGTTCCTCGTCTTCAATGATGAATACTTTCATGTGGTTGCGGTTTGATCAGCGGTAGGGTTACGATAAA
>DATAGL010000786.1:0-3699 GCA_036263755.1 Chitinophagaceae bacterium
TGTACCGCGGGCCGACGAACTGCTCATCGAGCAGATCGAAACGAAGGACGGCTTTCACCTGTTTGTCTATCCTTTTGAAGGGCGCCTGGTGCACGAAGCCATGGCGGCCGTGCTGGGGTACCGCATCAGCCGGATCATGCCCATCACGTTCTCCATCGCCATGAACGACTATGGCTTTGAGCTGCTGTCCGACCAGCCCATCCCGGTAGACGACAGCAATGTATATGAACTGTTTTCACCGGACAACCTGCTGAACGATATTCATCGCTCGGTGAACGCCACGGAAATGGCCCGCCGCAAGTTCCGTGACATTGCTGTCATCGGCGGTCTGATCTTCCAGGGCTATCCCGGTGACTATAAGAAAACCCGCCACCTGCAGGCTTCGGCCGGCCTCCTGTTCAACGTGTTCCAGGAATATGAAAAAGAAAACGTGCTCCTGCGCCAGGCCTACCAGGAGGTGTTCGACCAGCAGATGGAAGAGCTCCGCCTGCGCAACATGCTCGACCGCATCCAGCGTTCCCGGATCGTGATCACCTACCCGGAACGCCTGACCCCTTTCTGTTTTCCGATCAAGGTCGACTCCATGCGCGAGAACCTTACTTCCGAAAAGCTGGAGGACCGCGTCCGGCGGATGCAGGCGCAGCTGGAGAAGGGGAATTAACAATCAGGTATTGGGAATTGGGGGGTTGGGAATTAGTAGTTGATCAGTTGAATTGTTGATAAGTTGATTTAAACCTTCTTTCTTCTTCAATCGTTAATCGTCTGTTCGACATTCCCCGGCTTATCAACTTATTAACGGATCTACTTTGCCGCTGCCCTGCCGGCTGTCGTAAATTTGCCGCACGCATGACTCCTCCCTTCCTGTATAACTTATCTGGTCAGAAACTGTGGCTGTCGGCGCAGCGCGCGCTGTTCTGGGAAGAACGCAAAGCCCTGGTGCTGTCGGACCTCCATTTCGGCAAAACGGGGCATTTCCGGAAGGCAGGCATCGCCGTTCCGCAGAACGTTTACAAGGAAGACCTGCAGCGGCTGGTATCGCTGCTGCACTATTTCGGGCCGGAGCAGCTGATTGCCGTGGGCGATCTTTTTCACAGCAGCAACAACCGGGAACTCGACTGGTTCCTGCGGTGGCGGAACGATTTTTCGGGCCTGGCCGTACACCTCGTCCGGGGCAACCACGATATCCTGGAAGACAGCTGGTACCGCACGGCCGGTATTTCCGTATGGGAAGAACCGCTGACCGACGGACCGTTCCGCTTTGTCCATGACCCGGAAGCAGGAACGGGCGGACAGTACAGCTTCTGTGGACACATCCACCCCGGCGTGACCATCCAGGGCCTGGGCCGGCAGACGCTGCGCTTTCCCTGCTTTTATTTCGGGGCGGACCATTGCATCCTGCCTGCCTTCAGTAAATTCACCGGACTGGTTTCCCTGCCCGCCGCCGGTACCCGGTCGGTATTTGCCCTGGTGGAAAACAGCATCATACCCATTACATGAGCCGTCCCGAACTGTTTATCGCCTACGACCCGATTTATGCGCATCCGCTTCCGGAAGGACACCGCTTTCCTATGGCGAAGTACGAGCTCATTCCCGGCCAGCTGCTCTACGAAGGCACGATCCGCCCGGCACAGCTGCACCCACCGAAACCCTGCCCCGACGACATTATCCTGAAGACGCACACCGCCGGTTACCTGCACAAGCTGCAGCATCAGGAGCTTTCCGCTTCCGAGCAGCGGCGCATCGGCTTTCCGCAGTCACCCGAGCTCACCCTGCGGGAACGGATCATCACCCAGGGCACGATTGATTGCTGCCATGCCGCGCTCCGGCACGGCGTGGCCCTCAATGTGGCCGGCGGCACCCACCATGCTTTTGCCGACCGGGGCGAAGGCTTCTGCCTGCTCAACGACTTTGCCATAGCGGCCCGTTACCTGCTCGACGGCAGCTATACCCGGCAGATCCTGGTCATTGACCTGGACGTCCACCAGGGTAATGGCACGGCCCGGCTTTTTGCCGAAGAACCCCGCGTGTTCACCTTCAGCATGCACGGGAAAAATAATTATCCTTTTCAAAAGGAAAAAAGCGACCTGGATGTGGAACTGGCCGATGGTACCGATACGGCTACTTACCTGGAGTTGCTCCACCGGCACCTCCCCTCCCTTCTGGACACCGTGCAACCCGATTTCGCCTTTTACCTGTCCGGAGTGGACATCCTGGAGACCGACAAGTTCGGGAAGCTGAAGGTAACCCCGGAAGGCTGCCGGGCCAGGGATGTATTCGTGTTCGAGCAACTGCAGGCACAGGGCATACCCTGCACGGTATCCATGGGCGGCGGGTATTCGCCGCAGGTGCGTACGATCGTGGATGCCCACTGCGCTACGTTCCGCGCGGCGGGATCCATTTACGGGCTGCATTAACGCCGGCCGCGGAGCTGGTTGTAGTCGAGGAAATAAATGACGCGCAGGGTCACTTCGTTGGTATGAGGGAGGCTCAGGGCATTGGACAGGTTGCGGTTATAGTACCGGTTCCGCACCACGTTCGACAGGCTTTGGTAGTCGTCGCCCAGCCAGTTTTTCCAGCCTAAGATAACCCGGCTGCCCGGCCGGAAATCCCAGGTAAAGAAAGCATCTACGTTGAAAGCATTGAAGTTCCCGTCCATGCCATCCACAAAGGCACGCGGCGTATAATGGCCGTCGGCCGTAACATTGCGGAAGCTGTTGTACTCCAGTCGGCTCCAGTAGTGACGGGCACGCAGGGTGAGGTTCATGCGGGAGGTAAAGTTGTAGTTGCCCGAAAGGATCGCGGATACTTCCTTCCAGTCCCGGAAACCTACGATCGGCTCTCCGTTGGCCTCGCGCGCAAAGGCATACCCGATCTGGTTGTTATCGTGGTTACGCTCCAGGTTCAGGCTCAGGTTGAACTGGTTGGAGAAGCGGTAGCGCAGTCCGATTTCCGTACTGTAATAGGGATTATTGGGCATGTCGGCCTCAGCGAAACCGAGGTCATAGGAAACATACAGGCGTTTGCGGCTGTCGGTACTGCCTTCCACGAAGGCATAAAAATAGCGGGGCTGGCGCAGGAAACGGCCCGGCGTACGCAATTCAAAATAATCCCTTTTCGAAACCGGCTCTCCGCCGATCACCAGCTGGATGTCCCACATGTTCTTGAGCAGCCAGAAGGCATGGGTGGTAATTTCCAGCTGCGAAAAGGCATAAGGCCGGTAGAGGTATTCGTTGCGTACCTGCAGCCCGTAATTATAATTCAGGAAATTCCGGGTCGGCTGAAACTGGTGCCAGGTCACCTGGCCGCTGTACGTTACTTTATTGGGTGCCTGGAGCAGGCCCAGGTCGTTCGGATCGTAGGTGTCGGATTCCAGGTTGGCCCCCAGGCTGTACTGCAGCCGTCCGCTCTGCTTGGCCAGCCGCAAGCGGCCTGAGAAGCCGTCGTACGGCAGCACCGTGGTCTGCCCGTTCCGGTGTACGGTGTCCACGGAAGAAATATAGCGGTAAGGCGCCGCAATGGAATAGTACGGCGTTTCCCCGAAAACCGTGCTGTACCGGAAAGCCCCGGTTACGCTGTAGGTATTGGTGCGGTCGTACAGTCCGTAATCGAGCGAGGTAACATTGGCATCGCGGTTGTTTCCGTTGCGCAGTACACTCGTGTTCGTAAGGGTGACAAAGGAGCGGCCGTTGAACGCCTGGT